>JANMYC010000986.1:0-8759 GCA_031381715.1 Saprospiraceae bacterium | reverse complement strand
TTTATATAAAATGTATCTGAGGAGCTTTTATCTGAATTATTAAACTATCTACTGTTTTATGAAAATCTAGATTAGTTTCATACGTAACTAATCTCAGTGAATCTATTTCTCCTTTATTAAAATTTTGAAACTTAACTGGGAAAAATTGAATTCCTAAACATTCTTTTTTACAACAACAACCTTGTAAAAAGATGAAAAATATTAAGTATTTTAGTAGTGATTTGTGTTTCATGATTCTATTTTAATTAATAAAAAGATGGAGGCGCATTGAACCATCCTTCTTTTACCGCAACGACTAAACCTGTAACCACTAAATTAAGGATCGCTAAAGGTAACAATGATTTCCAACCCAAATTCATTAATTGGTCATATCTGAACCGCGGAATTGTCCACCTAATCCACATGAAAAGGAAGATAAAACCAATGATTTTAGCCATTAAAATAGCAAAACCTAAGATTCTAACTGTATTTTCACCCAATGACGGAATCAACTCATTTTCAAAAGGAAAGTGATAGCCGCCAAAATAAAGCGAAGCCATAACTGCTGATGAAATAAACATATTGATATACTCCGCGAAAAGGTAAAAACCCAATTTCATGGAGCTAAACTCCGTGTGATAACCACCCACAAGCTCAGATTCAGATTCAGGCAAATCAAACGGCGCACGATTCGTTTCAGCAAAAGCACAAATAATGAATATCAAAAAGCCAAAAGGTTGATACACGAAATTGCACAATCCTTTATCTTGTTGTGTAACTATTTCACCGACGCTGAGTGTACCAGTCGTCATAATTAAAGCCACTAAGCTCAATCCCATCGCCAATTCATACGAAATCATCTGGCTCGAAGCCCGCAAGGTGCCTAAAAGCGAATATTTATTATTGGAAGCCCAACCGCCTATCATAATACCATAAACGCCAATACTCACGATGCCAAAAACATATAAAATACCAATATTAATATCTGAAACTTGGAATTGAAAAACAGTGCCATCCGCTAAAGTCATCGGACGTGCCCACGGAATCACTACTCCCGACATATTCGCCACGAACATAGCAATACATGGGCCCAATATGAAAAGCCATTTATTCGCAGCAGCGGGAATAAATTCTTCTTTCATAATCATTTTCACACCATCGGCAATGGGTTGCAACAAACCAAAGGGACCCGCTCTATCTGGTCCCAAACGGTCTTGGAAAAATCCCGCTACTTTACGCTCCCCGTAAGTCGCATAAGCAGCAACGCCTAATGACACAGCAAAGACCGCTATTGCTAAGATTATTTTATATGAAACAATTGATAATAACATATAACTTGTTTAAAATCAGAGATTTATATTTGTTTTACCCCTCAGTATAAGAGGCAGTATTTTCTTTTTATCTATTGTAAAACCGGTAAAAAGCTTTTAAACGGGCTGATTATTCGGATTTAAAGCCCCTTCACCCAATTGATATTTATGTCCATCTGGATGGATATTCACCTCATGGTTTCTACGAGCCAGAGCCATACGGGTATCAAATTGAATCATTTTTAACCCACTTACACCATCTTCATAATGATTGGCTGAAATAACTGAATGGCGATTGATTTTTGAGGGACCTTCAATAACCCAATCAGTTATTTCTTTTTTATGAAAACGGCAATCATTACAAATCCATCCTTCACGTCCGTCTGGCGTATCAGCCACTTCGCCGTATTCATCCTTGCGAGACGTTACCCGCAATACTTCATCACCTTTGAACCACAAACGCGCACGACCTGCACATTTAGGGCAATCACGGTGTGCATCCACAGGTTTTGTGTACCAAACGCGTGATTTGAAACGAAAAGTTTTATCCGTCAATGCACCCACAGGGCATACATCAATCACATTACCCGAAAAATCGTTCTCAATAGCTGCTTGAATATAAGTCGAAATTTCAGCGTGATCACCTCTATTAATGACACCATGAACACGACCGTCCGTTAATTGCTCTGCTACTTTCACACATCTCCAACACATAATACAGCGGGTCATGTGCAACTGTACATAATCCCCAATATCTATTTTTTCAAACTCACGGCGCTCAAATTCGTAGCGCGAGCCTTCCTTTCCGTGCTCATAACCTAAATCCTGCAAATGACATTCACCCGCTTGGTCGCACACAGGGCAATCCAAAGGATGATTCATCAATAAAAACTCCACAACACCAGCGCGAGCTTCCAAAACTTCGCTGCTTGTCGTGTTTTCTACCACCATTCCATCCATCACTGTTGTGCGGCATGAAGCCACAGGTTTAGGTATTGGTGTTGGATTAGCTGATGAGCCTTGCGTGACTTTCACAATACACGTGCGGCAATATCCACCCGAAGTCTTCAACTTTGAATAATAACACATAGCAGGTGGAACAATGTCGCCACCAATCATGCGCGCTGCTTGTAAAATGGTTGTACCAGCAGGCACTTCAATACTTTGTCCGTCAATCGTTACTTTTGGCATACTATTCTGTCATTGCGAGCGAAGCGAAGCAATCTGTTAAATTACCATTACCCCCTCAGTATTTTCTATATTTTATTGAAAATCAACGAATTATCAAACAATTATTTCTCTTTTAAAAAAAAGCACAATTTCATTAGTTCGTCCATATCTGTAATTAGTGCCTAAAGAGGATGTCAATTCCCAACCTAATAAGCCCAATGAATTTATAAATTGGCTTAATTCTTCTCCGTCTAAAGTTGGAAACATTACTCCTGCTTGTCCAGTTGTAATTATTTTATATTCAAACTTCTTCATTCTAAATTATATATCAATGTTTTATAAAACTTCAAATTTCAAAACTTGCTCTTCCAAAACCCAATTCAAATCTTTTTCAGTCACCAATTTTAAAGTGCAATTTCTATCTTTTAAAACACCCCACATTTCAAACTCAAATTCACCAACTCTAAACTTCTGATCAGAAACAAAATAGGGTGGTTGCTCTAAAAATTCACCCACTATAAAATGCCCAAAAGTATTTTGATAATGGTTTTTTATGTCGAAGTTGAGTGTCATAATTTTAAAATGAAATCAAATACTTTAAATAACCATTATTAAAACTTCATGAAATTACATTTTTACAAAGTCACCCCATTTGAGATATATTATTATTATCACTATTAAAACAAGCAATATGAACTTAATATTCCTTTTCAGCCAATGTTTTAGTGGACTTTGCATCTAATCATTTGTAGTTTTAAATTTATTTAAAGTCTAATCTATTTTAGATGTTTTAGATGTTTTAGATGTTTTATTTCTCAACGTGAGCGTCAAATTTAGTACTTAGTATCCTTATCCATACCTATTATCAACTCTGTAAGTGATTTAATAATATTACTAAAGTCTAAATTAGAACTTTCTCTATCCCATGTCCCTTCACGTAGATGTTGTTTATATTTATTCCATCTACTTGAAAGTAATATGACTTCAATATTTTCTTTAATACCTTCAAATTCAAATAACACTTTAAATAGTTCATCAATTTTTGATTCAGCTACTAGTTTTAGCAAATTTTCTTTATCAATATTAGTCTTAACATTTGAAATGATTTTTAAATTATATTTTTCATCTAAATGTTCAGTAATTTTTTCAAGAATTACTTCTATGGTATCAAGTATAATTTCAGTAGATTGAGAATTTAAATTTTTCTCAAAGTATTCATCCCAATATTTATCTAATCGACTTTTTATAAAAATAACTTCAGACCTTATTTTTGAAATATAATCAGATAGCTCTTCTTTTTTTAATTTCCAGTTTAGGTCATCAATTTCTTGTATTAATAAATCATATTCTTTACAAATTTTATCAGTGATATATTTTTCAAATGATAAATTATAACAATTTCTACCCACTTTGCCTTCAAACATACCTAAGTATTCTTTGTTTTGATAAATGGTAAGTGTTTCATTTTCTTTATCAACGATGATTTTTTCGTTAATAAAAAGACCATTAACACATTCTTTCAAAATTGGATTTATGGTACTATGTTCACTTAAAAATGATTCTTTAACACTTTCTAATGATTGATATAACATTATGTTGTAAGTAAAACGTAAATGTCTTTGCATTAATGAAAGATTTTAAAGATTAATTCAACTCATTTTCATGCAGGCAGCAAATTATTCAACCTATAATAATGCTTCACATCCACAATTGAAGATGGATTTTGAATATAATCCTCAAATTCACTTCTAAAATGGCGAATCGCACTGGCAACGGGCCAAGCCGCTGCATCCCCAAGAGGGCAAATCGTTTTACCTTCAATTTTCGCTTGAATATCCCAAAGGAGGTCAATATCTTTCATTGTGCCTTGACCCCTCAGTATTTTTTGGATAATTTTCTCCATCCAGCCCGTTCCTTCACGACAAGGTGAACATTGACCACAACTTTCATGGTGATAAAAACGTGCAAATGTAAACAAGTTTTTGACTATACTCGTAGATTCATCCATCACAATAAAACCACCCGAACCCAACATCGTACCCGAAGCAAAACCACCATCTGCCAAACTTTCATAAGTCATCAAACGCGGTTCACCTTTTGCCGTCGTCGTAATCAAATGGGCTGGTAAAATCGGCACCGACGAACCACCTGCCACAAGAGCCTTGATTTTACGCCCACCTTTTATACCACCACAATATTCATCACTATAAATAAATTCTTCAACTGGCACACCCATTTCAATTTCATAAACCCCCGGTTTATTGATATGACCCGATGCTGAAATCAACTTAGTTCCCGTCGAGCGACCAATGCCAATTTTAGCATATTCCTCACCACCCATATTAATTATCGGCACAACTGCCGCAATAGTTTCAACATTATTCACCACAGTCGGGCAGCCGTACAAACCTGCAACCGCAGGAAATGGCGGCTTTATGCGTGGATTACCTCGCTTGCCTTCCAATGACTCCAATAAAGCCGTCTCCTCACCACAAATGTAAGCACCTGCACCAATTTGCATATAACAATCATGGTCAAAACCAGAGCCTTGAATATTTTTACCCAACCAACCCGCAGCATAAGCCTCCTTTAAGGCATATTCCAAAATTTTATAAACATATGCGTACTCTCCACGAATGTAGATATAAGATGTCTTCGCACCCAACGCAATCGAAGATGTAATCATACCTTCAATCAATAAATGAGGGATTTTCTCCATCAAATAACGGTCTTTGAAAGTACCAGGCTCAGATTCATCGGCGTTGCACACCAAATAACGCGGTACTCCTTCTGGTTTAGCCAAAAACGACCATTTCATACCCGTTGGGAAACCCGCACCACCGCGACCCCGCAAGCCCGATTTTTTCACTTCTTCCACGATGGCAGCTTGTTCCATTTTCAAAGCTTTTTCTACTGAAGCATAACCGCCTTCACGACGATACACTTCATAGCTCTGAATACCCGCTACATTGACCTTATCTAATAATAATTTCTTGCCCATATATTTTATAAATGCTTGATTGTCAATATTTTATAACCCCTCAGTTTAATTACCTTTTTGCTGAAAAAAGCCTTTCTAATTTAAAACTAAAACCTTCGATAGCGTTTGAATGAATATTTCCTTCATTATCGCCGTAGAGTTTTCTGAATTTATAATTTCCCGTATCATCTAAGTCAAATACCAAAATGGTTTCATCTTCAATACTCACTATCCAATATTCTCTGACACCATTGTATTCGTATAATTCAAATTTATCTTCAACATCTTTCTTTTTTGTCGAAGGAGATAAAATCTCAACTATCAAATCAGGTGAACCCAAACAACCTTTTTTATCTACCTTATTTTCATCACAAATAACACACACATCGGGTTGAACTACGGTAAAAATATCCTTATCCGCCGTTGATTTTTTATGATCTAACAGCCGAACATCAAAAGGCGCAGGATACACTTTACATGGATTGTCTGCTAAATAATTATCAAACAAAGTTCCTAATCGTAAAACCATCCGTTGATGGTCACTGGTCGGTGCAGCCATACGAGACAGCTTACCCCTCAGTAATTCAACATACCCATCGAACTTCCAAGTGAGGTAATCCGCATAAGAGTATTTTTTATTTTCATCTAATTGGTCAATACTTGTTACCATTGTTTAATATTTAAAGTATTGATTGTTATAGTTTAGGGATAAAGTAAAAAATAAACTACCCAACTAAGTTATTCTATTTCCCTTACTTCCCGAGTGCTCGAGATTAAATTGCTTTTAAATAATTCATTATTTCTCAATCATTTTGCCTTGATTAAGAAAAATATAAGAACCAATTTGGGTAGTTTATTTTTTACTTCATCCCTTAATCTTTATAGTTCAAACTTTCAGGCCTTTTTGAAGTAAAAGTTTCAAAATCCGAAAATTCATTCAAATCACTTAAAAAGTTGTTATCCTCTGAAAGTGCCATTTTTCTATCGGATAATAATACTGCTGGTATATGATTTCTATCTTTTGCGTTTGATAACAAGTTCTTTAATACCTTTTTTGAAAAATGTTTAGTTTGAAAATCTTCTATTTGTTTTCTTGAAAATTGTTGAAGTCTTTCTTGTTTTGTCAAAACATCTATTATCAAAGTAATATTAGTTCTTGAATTAGCATTTCTATTTGATTCAATGTATTCTCTTAATAAAAATGGTGAAACGACTAAAAAAGCATCAGTTTCATTATCATTATTGCTTGTAAGCAACCATTCTATCAGTTTTTTATACTCCTCATCAACTGGATTGCTGAAATGCTGACTTGCGATATTATTATCTATAAAAATATCTTTTTTCATTATTCAACAGCATTTAATGTAATTGCCATAGAATCTGCAAAATATGTTTCAAAAAAGTTTTTAGGGGCATTTTTTATAGCACCTGTTTTAGTGAAATCTATATCGTACACATCGGTATCATCATTTTTATTTTCAAGAAAATATACTTTTACATCATCTTTTTTCAATTCTCCTTTCACTATTGCTAAGCGAATTCTATTTAAAAAATACTCGCTATGGGTTTCAATCACATAATTTTTTTCAGAATTATTGATTTGATTGACAATGTACTCCCCAAATTTTGATTGTACTGAGGGGTGTAAATGTATTTCAGGTTCTGCTAAAAATAATGTAGAATCATCTGGTAGTTGTAAATCAGCAACAATAATAGGCATAAATGCACTCACACCAGAACCTACATCGCTTAATGCCGAAAAATTTGAATTATTCAAAGGTTTTACTGAAATTTCAAATCTACCACCACCTAATCTATTTACCTTAATATTTTCAATTAGATCCAAATCTTTCATGGTTTTGATCAACTCCTTTATTTTACTATTTGACCGTTTTTCCCATTCTACAATTTGGTCAATATAACCCTCACCATCCGTGCTTATTTTATAATAACTTTTATTTTGTTCTAAATAAGTTCTTTTAGGAGTAGCTCTAAAAGCAGAAATATAATTAATATCTCTACTATCCATCCTTCGTAGCCATACAATGTCATACAATTTTCTTCCAAAAATTTCCTTACCTATATTACTTTTTATTCCTGAATGAATCATTCCATATTCAATCAACTCGTTGAAATTAAAATTGCTAATTGAAATACCATCCTCCGTTTTAATTATTTCAATATCGGGTCTTAGTTCACTTTTAAGTTTATCAAGCCATTCTAAATTAGGGTTTCCAAAAAGACCTTTGTAGTATAAATTGAAATTTCCTTTTAAGCCATTGGTTTCAATATCAATTTGACGATTATCTTGTTCGATATTTGATTTAAGTGTCGATTTTGTAGCAGATTTTAAGATGGGTAACTGGTTATCAATATCTTCTATCCATTTCGTTTTAGTTGATGTTCCATATTTCGAGTTAATATTAATCGAAATAACTTTTGAAGTATCGTGATTATTCACGATTTCACGATAATCTCCTAACTCAACGAACTCACCATTAGTCGAAAAATAAAATGGAAAATCAGATTGCAATATACCTAATAAAGCATTTATAACTGAACTCTTACCACTACTATTTGCGCCTGTCAAAATAGTGAGTCTTGAAAAGTCAAATGTTTTTTCAGTTTTGAAACACTTGAAGTTTTCTAATGTAAGCTGTTCAATTTTCATATTTTATACTCCCTCAGTATTTTAATCCAAATAAGCCGAATGTTTTACTTTGAAATCCTCATTAAAACCATCCAAAAGCGCATCCACTTTTTCAATAGTTAAAAACTCGTGAAATTTATCACCTACTTGAAACATTGGTGCGTAGCCACAAGCGCCCAAACATTCAACACCTTTAATAGTAAACTTACCGTCAGGCGTAGTTTCTCCCATTTCAATATTGAGGCGTTTTTCAAGGTGGCGCATAATATCTTCTGCACCCATGAGCCAGCATGAACTGGTTTGACAGACCTCGATCAAGCAATTTCCTCTTTTTTTAAGATTAAACATTGAGTAAAATGAAGCCACTTCATACGCTTCAATATCTTGGATATTGAGTAAAGAAGCCACATATTGCATAGCCTCAGGGCTTAACCAACCATCAAATTCATCTTGTGCCAAATGGAGTAGGGGAATCAAAGCTGATTTATGTTTCCCTTCTGGATAACGAGCGATGATTTCCTGAGCGCGTTTGAGGGTTTCAGGTGAAAATTGTAATTCTTTTTTAACGTCAGTCATATTTTCTAAAATATTGATTGTCAATATGTTATTTCACTTTTATTGAAGCGGCACTATACCATTTTCACGGGCGTACACTTTATAATCTTCATAA
>JANMYC010000983.1:0-4248 GCA_031381715.1 Saprospiraceae bacterium | reverse complement strand
AAATTGCGCATTAAGCTAAAAAACTTCACACCTTGTGAATATTGTGGCTTGGCTTCTTTTGGGTAAGCAATCAAATCAATTAATTGTATTTGTTGCGCTGATGAACACTCCAAAAACGTTTTTTCAAACATTTTTAAACATTGCACATCCATCCATTTTAAGCCACCACGCATAGGTGTTTGCATTTCAGGTTTATCTTTCACGATAAATTCAATAAATGCAGGCACGCCCGCTTGCGATGCACTACCCGATACGACATCCGCAGGAACGATAATGTCACCCAATACTGTAATCATTTTCATTTCAGTAGGTGTGAAATATTTTTCCAACTTGAGTTTTCTATCTCGTACTTTTTCTTCTTCGGTGCTACCCGGTTTATCAGAGTCTTTATCTTTGAATAATTCGTTCAGTACCCCCTCAGTATTTTCGGCCTTAGCTGGCACTTTGCTTACTCCCACGCCAAAAGTCGTCAGAGCCAAAGCTTTTAAGGAATCACGTCTTTTCATCTTTATATTTTTTTTAAAGACATAGTCCCGAGTCCTCGGAACTATTGTCTTCTTTTAGATTTTACCTGCTTTTCTTTGTTCAACAATATACTCCGAAGTACGCATAGCTAGAGCCAATATCGTCCACGTTGTATTTTTATGGGGCTGTGAAACAAGCGGACCACCATCTACCACAAACAAGTTTTTAACATCATGCGCTTGGCAATGAGCATTTAAAACCGATTTATTGGCATTACTCCCCATCCGTACCGTTCCCACTTCATGAATGATTCGCCCCGGTATCTCTAAACCATATTGCTTCTCACGCCCCGGGTTACTATTGAGTGCAATACCGCCCATATCCGTGATAACACTATCAAAAGTATCCTGCATGTGTTTCGCTTGGTTGATTTCATTATCAGACCATTTGTAATGAAATCTAAGCACAGGAATACCGAATTTATCCACCACATTAGGGTCTATTTCGCAGTAATCTTCCTCTTTAGCGATGGCTTCGCCTCGTCCTGCCATACCTACTATTGCTCCGTAATGACGGCGTACTTCCTCTTTTAATCGCTTACCGTAGCCACCTGCTGACAATGTGTTGCCATCGGGTTGCGGTATCAAACCGTTTGTGTTTTCAATATTAAAACCAAAGCCATACGCTGGCATACCCATTCCACCCCAATATTCAATATGATACCCCCGAGGGAAATCCAATTTTTTATTATCCAACCACCACGGAGTATATACGTGCATGCCACCAACACCATCTTCATTATACCTTTTTCTATCCATCAAAGCTGGGATAAAAGCAGTACGAGACAATCCTGTTGAGTCATGCAAATATTTTCCCACTATCCCGCTCGAATTACCCAAACCATTGGGAAAACGGCTTGATTTTGAATTTAATAAAAGCCTTGCGGATTCACAAGCCGAAGCCCCTAAAACCACAATTTTAGCTTTTATGGATTTCTCCGCCAAAGTCATTTTATCCACATACGACACGCCCGTAGCCAAGCCTGTTTTAGCATCCGTCGTCACTTCACGCACCATTGCATTGGTAAAAAGGTCAACATTCCCTGTTTTTATGGCTGGTTTTACCAATACCGAGGAAGATGAAAAATCAGCATAAGCCTGACAACCCCTGTTGCATTGATTGCAATTGAAACAGACACCCCGTTCATCATTTATTGCCTTTGTTAAAATAGAAAGGCGAGATGGAATAACTGGTATTTGAAGGTTTTTTCCCGCTTTTTTAATAAAAAGCTCATGCAAACGCGGCTTTGGCGGCGGCAAGAAAATGCCATCAGGCTCATTAAAAAGACCTTCATTTGAGCCAAAAACACCAATTAATTGGTCAATTTTATCGTAATATGGTTTTATATCGTCGTAACTGATAGGCCAGTCCTCACCTAAACCATCAATACTTTTTGCTTTAAAATCATTGGGACCAAAACGGAGTGAAATACGCCCCCAGTGATTCGTCCGACCGCCCAACATACGGGAGCGAAACCAATCGAATCGAGTGCCATTCTTTTGGGTATAAGGTTCACCTTCAAGTTCCCAACCACCCCAAGCCGCATCAAAATCGCCGAAATGACGCAAAGGGGACGAAGCCCCACGCCGAGGAGATTCCCAAGGCCATTTGAGTTGAGTGATGTATTTAGGGTCAGCGGGGTCGTAGTGACCTCCGGCCTCCATAAGAGCCACTTTAGCCCCAGCCTTTGCGAGAACGTATGCTGCCATACCACCGCCTGCACCTGAGCCAACTATGACCACGTCGTATTCTTTAGCCTGTTCTATTAGTTGCATGAATATTTAATTTTCATTTGTTGTGTAATTGCGCTTCAAATTAGAATATTTTCTTGAAATGCTCATTCATTAGGCCTAATTTTATTTCCAAATTGCGTTTTAAAAAGATGTACGACGCTCCTCCAATTCATTAACTCAATTTATTTTTAAATGAAAAAGCGATCACGCTCTGTTTTGCTCATTACACTTTTGTTGCTGGGTATTTTCATCATTCTAAAAAGCCTACTTTTACCTTACTTTGTGGAAAAACGAAATAAAAGAATTTTGACAAGGCTCAAGGAAGTGGAAATAAGGAATTATATGATTTTCAATGCTTTTATTTATGATATTGAAAAGGAAACGGATTGGCAGATATTGATAACCAGTGGCTATAGAACCGTTGAGGAGCAGGAAATATTAAAAAAAAGAGACGCCCGAAATGCCCGTGCAGGTCAATCCAAACATAATTTTGGGAAAGCTATTGACATAAATTTGTATCAAAGTACTTGGATGACTGGCAAATGGTTATTGAAATCAAGTCCTAAAAAGCACTGGGAGGATAGTGACGTGCTGAAAATTGCTAAAAGATATAACCTTAAATGGGGTGGCGATTTTAAATTATATTATGACCCCGTGCATTTTGAGATTGAGTGAAAATACCCCTCACCATTTAATAATTTTTCAAGTTTTATCATTATTTTTGTAAAAAATATTATTATGACACTGACATTAAAACTGAATATCAATGAGCATTTAGCGGAGATTTATCGCAATGCAGACCCATCAGAAAAATCTAAAATAAAAAAAATGCTCAATGCATTTCTTGAACGAACTTTATCACAAGATAAAAATCGTCAGAAGATGTATGCGATTTTGGATGATTTACACGCAGAAGCACACGAAAATGGCTTAACTGATGACATGCTTGATAAAATTGTAGAAAGTGATGATTAGGTTATTTATTATTGACACTGTTGTACTTATTCATGCTATGCTTTCCAAAACATCGGGTGCTTTTGCTGCTTTGAAAAAAGCCGACAACTTAGGTATAATTATCGTTTCAGATAGTACTCTGGCTGAATTAGAAAATAAAATTACACACCCAAAGTTTGATAAATATCAATCTTTAGCCAAACGAAAAGAGTTTTTTAAAATGTTCAGCTTAATTGCCTTAAATATTGATATTACCACTGAAATAAAAGCTTGTAGAGATCCTAAAGATGATAAGTTTCTCTCTTTAGCTGTAACAGCCAACGCTGATTGCATTGTAACTCGGGATAGTGACTTATTGGTATTGAATCCATTTCAAAATATACCTATTGTTACAACTGGCGAGTTTCTACAAATGAAATTCTAATTATCACCCACCCAACCACACTTTAAAATCATTTACACGCTCACGAGCCACAAATATCCCCCCCTCAGTATTGGCAAAATTTGGCACTAATTCTAGCTTCAATCGACCATTGAAATGGGGGCTAATTTTTTGGATACATTTTACACTCACTATCATTTTACGACTTATTCTGAAAAAATCTTTGGGATTGATGAGCGATTCTAATTCATCCAAGGTGTGTTCGATGATGTGTTTTTTATTTTGAAAAATATAAAATTGCGTCAAGCCTTCCTCCGAAAAAAAATAAGCGATTTCTTGAGTATCAATAAAACCTATATTTTGACCTTGTTTTATTAAAAAACGGGTCTTAAAATCCCTCGGTTTTGATAGACTTTGAGCAATTTCCCTTAAAAAATCGGTCGAATACTGAGGGGGTATACTATTTGAAAACTGCATCCGCTTTTCACGAATTTTGGATAAAACATCCGCTAATTCCTCTTCATCAATCGGTTTCAATAAATAATCAATGGCATTTACCTTGAATGCTTTGATGGCATATTGGTCAAAAGCCGTGGTAAAAACGACTGGCGAAGTTATATTGACATGATTAAAAATATCAAAACTCAATCCATC
>JANMYC010000945.1:0-3411 GCA_031381715.1 Saprospiraceae bacterium | reverse complement strand
TTCGACGTTGTTCCCTCAGCACGCAAGCCTAATTGAACGCCCCATTTGCCTAATTGAGTGTTGTAATTGGCGTAAGCTGCTTTGATACTTTCTTTATAAGTGAAAAAATTGGTGCGGCTTGTATCCAAAAAATCTTCGTTGCTGATGACATTATAGAAGTCGAAATTATTCTTAGTCGTCACATCTGACACTTTAAAACCTAAGCCTAATTTACCTGCTTTTGGATTTTTTTTACTCAAAGTCTGCTCATAATCCGCTTTTAATGATTTAATATCAATGTCCGTTCCCGTCATATTGCGATAGATACGAGTAGTCAAATCCACTGTTTCATTACCATTTTTATAAAAATTAGGCAAATAACTTGCATTATTATTGCGGAACAAACCATAATCAGCATCCACGTTCAGCTCATGACCCATTGTATCAGCAAAACGATAATTCACGTTGTAATTAAAGTTTTTGTTGTTCATGTTACTGCTTCCACTCGCACGCAAAACAGAATCACGAGTAATAAATTCATCCGTACCCAATTTGGTACGACCAATAATAGTTGAACTTGTTGATTTGAAAGTGGGCGTACCCACACCACCATTGAATAACACCCCAAATGTGCTCTTAGAATTCAAAGTATAATCAGCACCCGCTTTGAAATTGTGGTCGTCGCTCGTCCAATTTTGATCACCATGTTGAATCCAAAGGTTATCGTATTGTCCATTGTTCAATTTTACCCGATTATTGAGGTCCATGGTGTTGTTCCAAGTACCATAATTATAGCTGTAATTGCTGAAAAGATTCCACTTTGCACCCCTATAATTCAAGCTACCCGCAGCATCCATTTTAGGCGTTATCCCTTGCGATGCACCTAAAGAAACATTGCCATTTGTGCCCAATTTTTTATTCTTTTTAAGGCGAATATTGACAATACCTGCATTGCCTGCCGCATCAAAACGGGCTCCCGGATTAGTAATAATTTCGATAGCTTCAATATCAGCAGAGTTTAAACCTTTTAAAAATGAGGCTAAATCTCTACCGCTCATTTGGCTCGGCTTGCCGTTGATGTACACCAACACATTGGATTTGCCTTTTAATAAAATGTTTTCATCCTTGTCAACCTGCACACCCGGGCTTTTGCGAAGCAATTCCAAAGCACTCAATCCCGTTGCATTGGGGCTGTTTTCTACGTTAAAAACCGTACGGTCGGCTTTTACCTCTATCATAGGTTTACGTGCTGTAACTGTTACAGCCTGTAACTCTTGGTCGAGTGAAGCCAATTGAATAGTCTCTATCGCATAATTACCGCCTTGATAATCAAAAGCTTTTGATGAGTAGTTTTTAAAACCGACTACGCTTACATTGGTATAGTATTTACCATTCGGGCTACCTTCTATCTCAAATTGTCCTTTTTCATCAGTAATTGCACCTTTTATCAGAGTAGAATCTTGCGCTTTCATCAGCATAACAGAAGCAAACTCTTGAGGTTTTTGAGTTGCATCATTCACGGTACCAGTAATTTTTTGTGCTTTAAGTTGGAAGCTCGATAGGAGCGTTAATAATAAAATAACAGTCAGGTAATTAATTTGCTTTTTCATAACTAAATTTAAATTTAAGGTGATTTCTAAATATTTTAAGTGGTCGCGTCCAGTTGTAAATTGCTTTTTCATGGCATAAATGACTTTGGTTTTTTGAGGTGGTGTTTTAGTAGTTTTTTAAAGTTTAAAAAATTACATACTTAAACACCCCCTCAGTAAAATAGCTTTTTCATGATGCAAAGTTGATTGTGTTTTGTCAGTAACTATTCAATTTTCCGATAAATGACATTTAAAAATCGACTTCCCCCTATTCTTTTTTTTCGTTCTCGACGAATAGACGTTTTTACTCGATTAAAATGCGCAAGAGCGAATATCGTTTTATAAATCATTGATTATCAATACTTTTATCAATAAATCAATTATGCCAATATGACTGAGACAAAGACTTTTTTGTTACAATAGAGTTGCACTACTTCGGATTAACGTCTATTTTTCATGGACAGACGTTTTAAAATTTAAGACAAACGGCTATCTACCCCCCCCCGAGAAGTCGGGGCAGGCTCTCAGTATTTCATCAAATGAGAGGATATTTTACTTCTTTTTACCCATCCACGGAATCATAAAACCTCTGCCCGTTGAGAAAGAAGTACCCTTTATTTGACCTTTTTCAATATGCCCCGAATGGAAATAAGTACCCGATTGGTCAGCCGTAGTGAAAGCGAAATGAATAATGCCCCAATCCGTGTTTATTTTTCCATCGTTAAAATCAGTGCCGTAAAAAACACCACTCAGCAGCCCATCCTTAAAATCTTTGATTTCAAAATCCTTTAAATACGGCTCCGATTCGGGCGTGGGGCGTAAATCCAATTCCCAAATGCCCACGAGCGATTTCAATAATCGGCTTTGAGTTTCTTCCGAAGTTTCTTTTTTAAAGCGGTAAATATGGCGCATTATAAAGGACTGAGTTCCATCGTATTTTACCTCTTTCAAAATCGTGAGCGAGTCATTAATGAAGCGAAAAGTTTCACGGATAAGCGCTTTTTTATCATTATCCTCACCATTTGTCTCCATCACGAGCACCTTCTCTTGGGTTTTACCGCCATTTTCAGAAACAATTTTGAAAAGCATATTAGCCCACCGCACTGCATCGCCTTTTTTTGTAATGGCAATGTCGCCATCACTGTACACCAGCGAACCATCTGGCTCGGTGTAGATATAGGTTGATTTTATCTTATTATCGATGATTGCCGCATTCATTATGGTCTTGAGTTTCACCATGGTTTTATCATCGTGGTAATCAGTGTATTCCAGTTCACCTATCCAATTACCTTGCAAAAAAGCAAGTTGATTAATGGTCAATTGACTAAAAATGCTGTGACAAAAAGAGCATGATATGATTATAATAATGATTAAATTTCTCATTTTTAAATTTTTAAAAGGAATGATTAAATTGATTTTTTACTTAGCGCATACTAATTCCACTATTTTATTATCGTCATTTTGAGATAAAGTAGCCACTAATTGCCCTTTTCTGAAAACTTGGGTACCCACAGGTAGGTATTCAGCTTGCTTTTCCATACTTTCCAGACGTAAGCCATATGAAAATTTAAGTCCTCGCTCATTGAGCCCAGTAACGTAATAATCAGAGCCTTTTGATGTCGGATTGTAAAAAGTGATATTGATGCGTTTAGTTTTTGGAGCAGGCTTCACGGCATCCGTCATTTTGTTAAAAAAGCCACCATTGCCTCTGACCGTTTGTTTTTGAACCGATTTAGAGTTGATTGATACTGCTCCATTACCCGAAGAATTGATATTAGTGATATCCGTTATCAGATTGCCCGCATCGATACCTCCATTATCCTTTTTATTGATGTTCAGTTCT
>JANMYC010000871.1:0-4452 GCA_031381715.1 Saprospiraceae bacterium | reverse complement strand
AATGATTTTCCGATTGGGGTGGTGAAACAATGATTTTTAATGTACATTTTTAATAATTTTAATAGGGCTACACCCTATCCTAACGTATTTCGCCCTTTCAGGGCTTGGAGATTTCTATGTAAACCATCAAGCCCTGAAAGGGCGAAATATGTCAGGATAGGGTGTAGCCCTATCAAAATGAACCATGTGTATTGAAAATTAAAAATCATTCCCAAACATACCGTTCATCATAATCCACCTTATACCTTTTCAAAAATCCTCTATATTCATCTTGAAAAGACTCATCTTTATGATGGATATGTTGATTTTCGATGTACTGAACGACTTAATTCACCTGTTTAGGATTGACGGAAAATGCTCCATACCCATCTTGCCAATAAAAATAGGAATAATCCTCACCTTTGGTTTTTATCCATTTTGAAGAGTGAGATTTTATTTCTTCTACTAATTTCATTAAAGCAATTTTTTTGGAAAGCATACAGAGAATATGAACATGGTCGGTGTAGCCTCCGATTTTGATAGGTGGACACTCAAGTTTCCTACAAACGCCTCCTAAATAGCTGTATAGCTCATCTTCAACGGGTGGGTGTATAAATGTTTGACGGTGTTTTGTACTAAACACGATGTGTATATAGTTTTTGACAAGTGATTGACCCATAGTATTATTACGTTTCGTAAAAAAAAACGAAAATATAATGTTTTTGTATTTTTTTAATGAAATATTTCATTTCTATTAAAAATAAAGCTTCCAAAAGAGCCATTACTCTTTGGAAGCTTTATACTAAATACTGTTTTCTAATTCATTTTTTCCAAATAAAAAAAGCTTTTCCAATCAAATACGATTCGGGTAAAAGTCCCCAATTTCGAGAATCGTCTGACTCAGCTTCATTGTCGCCGATGACATAAAAATAATTTTGTGTAAAAGTATAAGTATCATTGATGGCATTATTGATGTAGATTTTATCACCTATAAGAGCGGCTTGCACTTGCTCATATTTTTGAATAAGAGGCTGATAAAAATCAAAATTTTGCGCATTAAAATGGATGGTTTGCCCTTTTTGTGGAATGGGAAAAGCCATTGGATTATCATTTTGTAAGGTGTAATGTCCATTTAATTTTATAATCGAATCATTGGGCAGCCCTACGCATCTTTTCACAAATTGGACTTTTTTATCCAATGGAAATTGAAAAGCAATGATTTCTCCTTTTTTAATTGGGCAAACAGGCAATTTTTTAATCCAAATCCAATCACCAATATTCAAAGTTGGTTGCATAGAAGGTGTTGGTATGGTATAGCCTTCTATAACCCATGCCTTTAAGCCTAAAGCAATAACGATAAAAATGACTGAATAAAAAAGGACTCTTTGCATCTGTTTTGGATGTTTTTTTTATGATTCAAGCTATATTAATGTACATTTTATTCACCACAAAGAGCACAAAGAAACACAAAGAGTTTTTTAAACCTCAAACATAAATTTTTTAATAAAATAGCCCTTTGTGTTTCTTTGTGCTCTTTGTGGTGAGTAAAATGTATGATAATATTGATTTGAGTCTTTAATACTGAGGGGTATGCTATTTTAAAACATTAAAAATCAATATTTTAAAACAGCATACCCCTCAGTATTTTTTATTTTACAACGCTCACTTTTATGGTTTGAACCAATTGTCCATTCGCTTTGAGGGCAGCAAAATAGACGCCTACTGGCAATTGTTTAGGTTGCCAAACCACTTGGTATTCATTGGCAACTTGATTTTGATTCACCACATTATCCACTAATTTACCACTCATGTCATAAATGCTCAAATTGATTTGGGCACTTGACGCTACATGGTATTTGAAAGTAGTAGAAGTGGAAACCGGATTCGGGTAATTTTGATTTAAAACGGCAATCGGTGCTTGCAATCCTAAGCTACTATTTGATTCTTTAGTTGATGTTGAAATAGCACCACCTCCGCAACGACCGAAGCCACTCCAAGGCGCTTGCACATACGGAAACGCAGCTTTAAATGTTGTGTCATTTGCTTCTATACCCGTTGTGTAACCCAACACATTTAAGAGTTTTGGTGTCACAGGACTTTGACCAATAACCCAATCATCGTAAAACAAGCCCACCGCAGCCAAAGCCACACCCGAAACTGCTTGCAATTCAATGCGAGTTACATCATCCTCTAAGCGTCTGCCATTCGGGAAGCCGTCCATGTTCGGTATCCATTCCATTTTATTGCTTGTATTGTAAACCGGATCAGTTAAACCCAAAACTGCTGCTTGCACAATACCCAAAGAACTGAATTTAAGGTGACTGCGTGGTGTAATCGGTACCGCCATATTCAAACGCAACATATCGCCAAAGGTCGGTAAAAAGTTATTGATAAAAGGTTTACCCGCTGTGAACGGATTACCTGCAGTTTTACCTGTAGCCAATTGATAAGGAGCTAAATTTGGAACTCCCGTGTAGAAAATCGGTAAAATATCCACCGAACGTGGTTGATTAGGGCGCAATAAATATTTACCGAAAATAGCAGTATCTAAGGCTGAGTTTTTAGTGGCGGCATTGCCATAAAGAACATTTAAGCCTTGTTTGCCGTTACCAAAGTCAACATTACCTAATACAGTTGCGGCGCCTCTTTGAGTGCGTAATTTGCTCAAACCAGGCACTGCTGAACCAAATTGAGAATCATCCATGTACAAGCCCAATTCAGGATTTGTAAAAAACTTATCCATATTTGGGTCTTCATTATAAGGCGTGAGCAAGTTCCATTTATCTTTGCTTCCAATCGGGATGATGGCTTCGTTGGTCAAGGGCATACCTATTCTTGAAACTTGAATCCAGTTGCCACTTGTCGTTGATTTGCCGGTATTTGCGTCGAATGTGCGCGTTAATTGACGGCTTGAAGATGCCCAAACACCAATTACAAAATCTCCATCCAAAATATTAGCGGCTTGAGTGATGTTTTTACCCGCCTTTTGAAGGCTGGCAATTGGCAATTTTATCGCAATAGAATGGACATTTTTACAAGCCACACCATCTTCAGGAGCATTGTCGCCTGTGCCGCCCGCGCGGGTTTGACCCAAATCAAAAATACCACCTAAATCCACGAAGAACGGGTCTTCTGAAGGACCACAAAATATCTTTTCACCACCCGCGCCCGTTGCCGTAGCGATGGATTCAGTGATAAGTTGATTGATGGTTTTACCCAAGCCTAAAGTCGCATTTTCGATTGAGCGGGGCCCAATATTTGGTGGAGGTACTACACCAGCGGCTACAATCGTAGTAAAAGCGCCCCCTTTTATGCTTTTTTCACATTTATATGTCGTTTTGAGGTTTTGTTTTCCCAAACGAATATTGAAAAAAGTGGTGCTGTCTTCATTAACTTTTGAAAACGTAAAACGGTATGTGATGTCATCACCCACGGTAGAAGCATCGTTTTTAATATGCACTTCATAACGGATATTTTCACCGAAAGAAGCGAAATTGGGTCCCCCCTGTGGCAATTCAAAAGGGACATAATTGGCTATAATTGTTACTGTGGTAGTATCATCAGGGCTTCTGAAAGCGTACAAATCCGTGTTATCGGCTAAAGGGTCGCCGGCAATCATGGGCGCTTCTCGATGACTTGATGCATCCAAATAAGAATCGTTGATGTTGTAAAACAAAACGGCAGTAAAAATGCCCATTGCCAAACAACATTTTAACATAAAAGGTGATATATTTTTCATTATTATTTTTACTATTAAAAAATTTGTGAATAAAAAAGAGCTATTTTAAATCCCACAAAAGAATGTTTTGGGCTTTATACTGAGGGGGTAGTTGATAATTTGAATAAGGACTATTTTGAAATTTTTCCCCGACAATATCTTACAGACTGTCGCCTGTCGCCTTTATTCTGTCGCCTTACTTACGCTTATTTGTTTTTAAAATGATAAGCGTAACCACTCCAAGGCGCTTGCACATACGGGAAAGCAGCTTTAAACGCGGCATCATTTTTTTCAACGCCCGTTGTGTAACCCAATACGCCCAAAAGTTTTGGCGTTAAAGGACTTTGACCGATAACCCAATCGTCGTACCACAAGCCCACTGCAGCCAATGCTACGCCCGAAACGGCTTGTAATTCGATGCGGGTAACATCATCTTCTAAGCGTCTTCCGTTTGGAAAACCATCCATATTTGGAATCCATTCCATTTTATTACTTGCGTTGTATGCAGGGTCAGTCAAACCCAATACAGCAGCTTGCACAATACCCAATGAACTGAACTTTGGATGATTGCGCGGAGTGATAGTTGTTGCCATATTCAAGCGCAACATATCGCCGAAAGTCGGTAAAAAGTTATTGATAAAAGGTTTACCTGCAGTGAAAGGATTACCAGGTGTTTTACCAGTAGCCAATTGATAAGGCGATAAATTAGGCACTCCTGTGTAGAAAATCGGTAAAATATCCACCGAGCGTGGTTG
>JANMYC010000830.1:0-2889 GCA_031381715.1 Saprospiraceae bacterium | reverse complement strand
CCTTAAAATCGGTGTTTTGTATTTTTTACTACAAATATTACGCAGCTCTGCTGCTTTTTTCACTCTGTTTTACTCCAATTTACATAAATGTCTTTTTTCAAAATTGCTGTGGGAAATGTCGGCTTTATTAATAAGTTGCGTAATTCACACATTTATATTTCGAAACAGGTGAAAATGCCTAAGATACTGAGGGGTCTCTATTTCATTGATTTTTTTAAAAGTAATAAAAAATCAATGCACTCTCTTATTTGAATTTGCCAACAACCATTTGTTATTAGCGCATATTGCACACACCGTTTTTGCCTCATTAATTGGTTGAATATTGCCGCAATAAATACAGGCGTAATTGTCTAATTCTTCAATATTTGTCATAGGTTTTTCAATTAATTCTGGATAAATTGGCAAGCCTAAACACACATCTTTATCTTCAAACATATAAATACTCATTTCGCCTGACGTTTCTAAATACGCCTTTTTGACTTGCCCTAAATGCGCTACATTTTTAAGGCGTAATTCAGCAAAAAACTTGTCATAAGGCAAGCCTACTTTTTTGTAATTATGGTAATCAATTCTGCCATTTGTCAACAAACACACGGGTTTTCCTTCCAAAATCAGTTCTAATGTCTTGCTTTTTGCCGCAAGCGTTGTAATGATTTTGTATAAAGAAATAACCACTAACAGCACAATAATGCCGTAAGTAACAGGCACATAATGATAAAACATCGGGTCGCCCGTCGCTGAACCTAAGGCGATTAAAATGGCTAATTCAAAGACAGAAAGTTGCTTGACACCTCTTTTACTAATCAATTTTAGGACAAAAACGAGTACCAAAAACATGATAACCGTCCGCACGCCAATTTCCGCCAAATAGCTAATTGGAATGTTTTCGGAATAAAATATTCTATGCCAATCAAATACTTTTATGTCGTCAATTTTATCCATGATTTGATTAAAAAGGGGCTTAAAACGCCCGTTATACTGAGGGGGTAAATTATGCTAAATCCAAACCCACTTTGAGCGTAGTTTGCCACGACGGCTTGCGTCCCGTTATTGCCTTAATTAAATTCTTAATTTTTCTCCTTCCGTTTTTTTGGGCGACAGCGTTGTATTTTTATTCAGTCCCAACTGTAATTGCTTTTCAGCTGATGAATTTTTAGGCGCCTTACCAAACCTAAGTTTCAAGGCCCGGATGCCCGATAAGAATTCATCCCATAAATTGACGGGCGGTTTATATCCGTAAGCCCTGTATTTGTTAGGATTTACCTTTCCTTTGGCTTCCACGAAGCTCGAAAAATTGTTAACCCATTCAAAAAAAGGGTTCATATAATGAGCATCGTCTATCACATCTTCTGACTGATTATCGCTGTATTTTTTATTCAGACCACTGTCCACATAATGCCATAAATTATCAGGCACCTCTATACCACTGTAGCGGCATTGCCACACTAAGGGCGCGTACGCGTCTCTTATGTTTTTAAAAGGCTCATCTTTAGGATTAAAATATTCCTTATGCTCTAAAATTTTAGGGCGACCGTTTTCATCTATTTCATCACCGCCTTGGTCTCCATAACAAAAAAAGGCAGCGGTTCTGCCTTCCAAATGGTTTAAACTTAGTTCTTCCCATTTTTTAGTATGCTCCAAAGCCATTGCTTTTTCAGGGTTTTTATGGGCAATTAAAGTTTCATCAGGGTTACCACCATTCATACAAACCAACCTGTCAAACATAACTTTTAAATTACTGGTAGGCGCATACCAATTAACGGGACCAATAATTGCCCACGCATCTGCCATATCTAACCGTGAATACAAATTAGCATTCCACATAAAATCAGGCTCCATAAAGCTGTGGCGGCTGTAACAATTGCAGGGCCAAACACATAAGGCCATCGAAGTAGATACACAAGCATTGCAGCTTTGAATATGCGCCCGCCCATAAGCATTACTCAAGTCTTCATAATCAATTTCCCAATCTTGTGGCAGTAATTCTGCCATTTTCAACATTAACATACGCGCTTTGCTATCTACACCCGGGCAGTTATATTGTTTCCGCCCCGACCCAGCAATAATCAGGATGCGAAAAGGTCTTTTATCCGTGGGCAATCCAGCATTTTTATCGTCTGGTTTCATATTTTCATATTATTTAGTTATTCTAATGCTTATCTCTATCCTTTTCTGGCGCTTGTACAATTGAAATAATACAATGCTCCTTCTCTGGTTTGCGCGATGTATTTTCTGTATCAGATTGGTTTAAATCATCAGATGTATTTTGTCCTTCATCTGGCGATTGTACAATTGAAATAATCCCATGTTTCTTCGGTACGGATATTAAAGAAAAAGAAATGAACAATTTTGGAAACCTGTTTTATCAGTCGTTGTAAAAAGCGGTTTTAAAAGCATTTGTGGATGCTTTTTTTTTAATATACCTCTCGTATTTCCTCTTTTTTTAACGCCAAAACGTTTGACTATATGTTTGATAATCAAGCGTTTGTGGGTTTTATACCCCCTCAGTATTTTATTGATTTTCAGCACTTATAACATTGCTGAATTTTATTTGTCTTTCAGTCTTACCATACAAAAAACATTATCTGTTCATTTATATTCTTCAATACAATAGCTATTTGGGTCAATGTCTGAACTAATAAGGACTCTCTCTTTAATATTTGAGTTAATGAAAATTGCATTTGTATTATCATCTTTTTTGGTCTTTGAAAAAACATACTTTTGTTTGCTGCTCAACGACTTATATGCTTTTTGAAACCCTACATATTTTCAAGAAACACGAATTACTCCAATTAATACACGAATTTCACTTATTTACGTGTTGACAAATTTTACTATTTCACAAATAAATTGCCCTAAAGGGCAATTTAAGACACCCAAACCTGTCTG
>JANMYC010000817.1:0-3432 GCA_031381715.1 Saprospiraceae bacterium | reverse complement strand
GCTTAAAATTGTAGAAAATACGGAGCAAAGCGGAGGATTTTCTACAATTTTGAGAGCCGACTTAAAAAGAAATTGTCGGTTATTTTAGCCCAACTACTTAAGTCTTGAAGATTTACTACGATTTTTTATTTTCTATCATTTTCTAATCGCCGTCGTTTTCACAATTTTACCCGCTTTCACTTCATAGATGAGGACAATTTCGAGCGGCGTGTCGCTGCCCATTCGTCCCGTAATGTATTCGTGGTCAATAATTTTATCATCAAAAACGATTCGTTTGAGAATATCAGAATGCAGTTTGGGCGAAACATTGAACATGTCTTGATATATTTTACGGACTTCTGGCAACCCTTTAGCGGTGAGTTTACCCGTATTGAAATTATACATTTCGATATCATTAGAGAACAGTGCCATGAATTTTTCAATATCACGGTTATTATACGCCTCTAAACTCTGTTGCACGACTTGCTCGGGTGTCATATTTTGAGATTTTAAGGTGGAAAATAGAATACAAGCGGTGAATATTAGGACTGCTTTTTTCATTTTAAATTTGGATGCGATTTTTAAATAAAGGCACATTTTCCTTGTAAAAACTGAAAATACTGAGGGGTGCTCAAGCGCCATTGCTGCTCCATTCAGTTAAGATAAAATAACTATATCATTATTTCAACTTTACTAATATTATGTTTTCATTTATTTCTAATAACTTTCCACCACCATTTAGGATTCCAAAGTTGTTTTGATAAATTGGTATCGTTAAAAACATAAGCAAGAGTCCGCGCCAAGGGCTTATTCTTAGCAACAAACCATGTCATTGTATTGAAAAAACGTTCATTTTTAAACCATTGTTGTAGCCGATAACTGACCTTAAATTCTTGTCCCCGCATTCTGTAAATGCGGTCATCGTACCCCCTCAGTATAGTGGCTGAAAAGTCCTTTTTTTCGAGACAATGCGCCGCTTGTTCTGCCGCCACTGCACCGCTTAATATCGCATTGGCAATACCTTCGCCGGTCAAAGGGTCGATAAGGCTTGCGGCATCGCCTGTCAGCACATAACCGTCACCGGATAGCTTTCTTTTTTTTGAAGCCAAAGGCAAACCAAAACCTTGGACATCACCGACCAAAACTGCACTTTCAAAGCGTTTTTTGAATTTAGGCGTTGTTTCAATGACTTCATTGAGGCATTTACGCAAATTCAGTTTCCGTTTTGACACTTCTTCTGAAACAATAGCAATACCGACATTTGCTTCACCATTAGGCAAAGGAAAAATCCAAAAATAGCCAGGCAGGAAGCTTTTTAAAAAATAAAATTCTAAATAATTGTCTTCATGGAAACCTGTAACGCCCTTGTAATAGGCTTTCACAGAAGCCATATTGTGTTTTGGGTCTAAGGTTATGCCACCAATTAAACGAGCAAAACGAGAATGTGCACCATCGGCAATGATTAACAAGCGGGTTTGAATATTGGTATTACCACCTTTATCTTTCAAAAGCCACCCGTCAGTATTTCGTTGAAAATCAACGATTTCTGTACCTTCATAAAATGTAACATTTGAGGAACGTCTGACTTCATCCACTAAGAAATTGTCAAACTCCCACCGTTTGCAGACAAAGCCGGGCGGCACTTCTTTGGTTTTATCGTAGTATGAACGATAGCCAATATTGAAACCATTCTCTTTTGTACCTTCAACACTCAGCCCCCAAGAGTCGAGTTGAATGTGTTGCGCTTCCATAAAACGTTCCACTACTGAGGGGTCAATCCAGCGTTGCAGAATATCCACAACACGGTGGCTGATGCCATCGCCACAAATTTTGTCACGAGGGAAAGTGGCTTTATCTATCAAGATACAAGGAATACCGAGTCTATCTAATTTCAAAGCTGCGGCAGCTCCTGCGGGACCCGCGCCCAAAATGGTAATCGTCTGGTTTTGCAAATTCATGTGCAAAGGTTTCTCTTTTTTTGGGTAATTTTTGTAGATTCGGATATTTTTTTGAGGTTATGAGATTAAAAGGTTTAGTTCGTAATAACCGATCATGGCATGTTTGGTTGTCGTTTACTATTATTTTAAGGTAATTGCTTAGCCGCACAGTCGCTCACGCTCCGTTTAGCCACTGATTACACTGAAATTGACTGATTTTACACTGATTTATACGTATTTTTTAAAAAAATCAGTGTAAAATCAGTCAATTTCAGTGTAATCAGTGGCTAAACGGAGCGTAAGCGACTATATGGCTAGGTAATTACATTTTAAGTTGTCATTTAGTTCTAATGTATTGAGGGGGTTGCTTGACCCACTTCTTCCCAAGTTTTATTCAAGGCTTCAAGGAATAATGGAGTCTCTTGAGCACCTGAAATAGCGTATTTTTGACCTAAAACGAAAAACGGCACGCCTCGCACACCCACCAGCTGCGCTTCATAAATATCTTGGCGCACTTCATCAGCGTAGGCATTGCTGTTGAGCATTTCACGCAACTCTTCGGCTTTCAAACCAATTTCAACGCCTAATTGAATGAGCGTTTCATGGTCAGCGGTATTTTTGCCTTCCGTAAAATACGCTTTAAAAAGGCGTTCTTCAGCGGCATCTTGCAGACCTTTGTGTTTCGCAAAGCATGAAAAACGGTGCGCATCAAACGAATTAGCCACCACAGCCTTATCAAAATCGTATTTCAAACCCACTTTTTCTGCCAAACCAGATACGTGGTCGCTCATTTCTTTGGCTTGCGTCAATGACCACCCTTTCACCTCTGCTAAGTGTTCAATCGTATTTTTACTGGGGTCAGTCACCAAATCGGGATTGAGTTGAAAACTTTTCCAAACTACTTCCACCTTGTCCTTTTGTGGAAATTGCGCCAAAGCGTTTTCAAATTTACGCTTTCCGATATAACAAAACGGACACATTACGTCCGACCAAATTTCTACTTTCATCATTTTCAATTTTTTTAAAAGAATTAAAACACCCAAAGTTACAAACAGTTTAGTCAACCAATAAAGAGAGTTATTCAATTATCAATTTTTGATTAAAATACTTTAAAAAAAGGTAAATTGTGCCCAGTTTCCATATTTTATCATAAAAACAAACCTATGAGATTAAAATCAATATTATTAATGGCTTTAGTTTTCACAATGCAATGTCGTATGGCAGAGACCAAAAATAAATATGGCTACCCCCTCAGTATAATCAGCGATTTTGACATTTATTTCAAGCAAACAGAGGCGGATAGCAATAAAACACTGATTGAAATCAAAACCCGAATCCCCAATATCGTCCTCGATATTCGATACGCTACCGAGAATAATTTCCTAAAAAAGGTGTTTTACAAAGAGGCAAAAGCATTCGCACGCCTACCCGTTGTGAAAGCTTTAGAAAATGTGCAAGCGGAACTCAATGAACAAGGGATTGGCGTAAAAATTTATGACGGTTATCGCCCTTATGC
>JANMYC010001236.1:0-4161 GCA_031381715.1 Saprospiraceae bacterium | reverse complement strand
GTTTTTTGAAAAAAGCCGTTGGGTCGAGTTTGAGTTCGACGACTTTTTGTACTTTATCGAAAGTATGGCGGAATAAAAAATCAGTACGCTCGTATGTACCATATAGATTAGAAACGGCTTTGAAAGGAGAGCCTTTGACCTTTTCAAAGAGTAGGGCAGGCCCCTGCGCTTCGAACACTCGGCGATGGATTTCTGCCATCTCCAAATTTGGGTCAACTTCTGTTTTAATACGTTTTAACTTGCCGTGCTTCTCCAAATCCAAAACGGCATCCCAAAGACTTTTATAAGACATAAATTTCTCTATTTTTTAAAATAAAAAACAAAGATATGTAGATTGTGTTCAGAGTTTTCAGAAAAAAATGAAAATGCGTTTTATGAATCCGTTTTAGAATCAGCAAATTTCACGCGGTGATAGATTTCAGAAAGGGTGATTTTGAGGTTAAAATCAGATAGTTCAATCGTTTCATCCAATTCTTCAAAATGAACAAAAGTCCAATCAGAACCTTTACGAATGCATAGCTCGACGAAGGTTTCTTCTTGTGAAACGATGAGATAATATTTTAAAGAAGGAATTTTAGAATATTCAGCCTTTTTTATAAAAAAATCGGTTTTCCACGATGTAGTATTAGCAATTTCTACAATTATTATCGGTTTTTTTACCAAGTAATCGTCATCAGAATCATTTTCGTCAGTGATGACAATATCAGGATAGCGGAATATTGTATCAACTTTAGTTTCAGTTTTTATCGAAATATTATATAAAATCAGCTTCTGTTTTTCAAGGACGCTGTCCCATTTTGAAACGAAGTTATTATTAATTTTTATTGCAGTTTTTGACTCACTGTTCATTTGAAAAATAGTTCCAAAATAATATTCATGACGGTGTTCAGAAGCTCTTTCAAGCTCTAAGTAATCTTTAGTTGAAATTTTTTTATTCGATGAAATAACCATTTTGATAATTTTATTTTACAAAAATAGGCTTAAAATTGAAATTTTAAATACCCCCTCAGTAGTTTTGCTGTTCAGAATAAATTTAACGAATGAGTTTTAAAAAAAAGATGGCGATTGAGGTGGTTGGGGCATATTTGAATAGTTTAGCCCATGTTTCCACGCCAAGAGCTGGCAAATTAGCCATAAAATTATTCGCAACACCGCAAAAAGGTCGTTTGACTAGTGAAGATTCGGTATATTTGGATTCTGCTGTAAAATACGTAGATAAATTCAATGATATTGATATTCAAACCTACACTTGGCAAGGTGGCGATAAAACGGTACTTTTGGTGCATGGTTGGGAGAGTAATTCGGCACGTTGGCAATGGTTGATTCCTTATTTAAAAGCTGAAAATTATACCATTGTTTCGCTTGATGCGCCCGCGCATGGGGCTTCGGGAAGCAAGTATTTTAGCGCGGCTTTGTATGCTGATATGATTGAAAAAGTGGTGAATCGGGTGCAACCTTTCGCCGTGATTGGTCATTCGGTGGGTGGTTTTTCAGCTGCTTTTTCACTTTTTAAAATGGAAAATTCTAATATTGAAAAGTTAATACTAGTGGCTGCGCCGTCTAATTTGCGTCAAATATTTGATAAGTTTTTTACCGTTTTAAAATTGAATAAAAAAGTGCGGGCTGCGTATTATATCGAATTTCAACGTTATTTTGGGAAATCCGTAGATGAGGTGACTATTGAACATTTTATGGGGAAAATATCGGCAAAAGGCTTTTTAATTTATGATAAAATGGACGATTTGGTGTCCATAAATGATGCATATGCGCTTGAAAATAAGTGGAAAGGCTCAAAAAAGCTGATTACTGAGGGGTTAGGGCATTCGCTCCAACATGAGGAAATTTATGAGGCAATTGTCGGTTTTTTAAAGTAGCGCGGAACTCCAGTTCTGCCAATAAGCTTTTATTTTTATGCGGAACTGGAGTTCTGCACTACATTTTATATGATTTATATGAAAAATTTCATCGCAATAATTATTGTTTTAAGCCTTTTTTCTGCTTGTCAAAATACCCCTGCGAAAGATAACTCTCAAGCAAATGCAACGGATACCAAGTCTGCACCCGACGCAAAGACAAAACGGTATATTGGCTTATTGTCTCACGGCACGGAAGGTACTTTTTTCAGACCTTGTGGGCGTGACAGTACGCGTTGGGCAGTGGTGGATTCCACGAATGAGGCAGTAATGCTGTATAAAAAGACGTATCAATATGGCTATGATAATCAAAGTGTTATGGCTTTTGTGGATGGTTCTTTATTGGGTAAAACGGTGGATGGAACTGATAATACCTTGGTAATCAATAAAATAGATAAAGTCGTTTCAAAAGATTGGGATGGCTATTGCATGGGTTTTGAGTTTGTGATATTCGGCAGCCGCCCGTTTTGGGCAGTCGAAATTTCCCCGAAGGAGAATTATATTGATTTTAATGATGAACCTAATCTGAGATACCACCATTTTAAATACGTAAAACCTGTTATCGAGGGCGATGTGCGCACCTACGAAACAGTGAGTTTTGACGGTAAAGAGACTCTGAAAATAGTGATAACTAAGGGTAAATGCATGGACGATTCTAATCCGAAACCCTATCCTTTCAGCGGACAAGTCACATTGAATGGGAAAGTTTATAATGGATGTGCTCAGTGGTGATTTTGGACGTATTTAAGTTAGTGTGTTTCGTCTTTCGAGACCCCTCAGTATTTGGGTGAAATTTATTAACATTTTAAAATTATGCATCATGGAAGATGAATTTAAATCAGAAGGAAAATGCGTTTACTGCAATCAAATGTTTGCAAAAGCGGGTATTACGAAGCATTTGACTAAACATTTGCAAGACTTAGAAAAAGAACAGAAAACGACTAAAACGGCTTTCCACGTCAAAATTCAAGTTGATGAAATGTTCCTAAATCTGTTGGTATCAGGTGATGCGCAATTGGTTGATTTGGATGATTTTTTAAGAGGTATATGGTTAGAATGTTGCGGACACATGAGTTCATTTAAACAAAAAGGAAAAAGATATGAAATTGACTACGAAGATGAAGACGCTGATTTTGGCGAACCGATGGGTGAATTGATTGCCAATATTTTCAAAGAGGATATGGTTTTGCAATATGATTATGATTTTGGTTCTACGACAGCATTGGAGATAAAAATTCTGAAATCCTATAATATTTCAATTAAAGAACCTGTAAAGCTTTTGTCCCGCAACGAGCCATTGGCTATCATGTGTGGTATGTGTAAAACGCAGCCCGCTGTGAAAATCTGTTCAGTTCACATGTATGAGGAATATGCTTTTTACTGTAAAGATTGTCAGAAAAAGCACGCTAAAGTATGCCCTGATTTTAAGGATTATGCAGCAATGCCTGTTGTCAATTCTCCACGCATGGGTGTTTGTGCTTATGAAGGAGGCCGTATTGATAAAAAGAGGGATGGCGTTTTCAAAGTGTTACCCCCCTCAGTATAATAGGTGTTTTTAATTAAAATTTGTACTTTTGTAGTAAAATATAAACTATGTTAGACCATCTTCATATACAGAATTACCGTCTTTTTAAAGATTTAAAAATAGATAAACTCGGTCAAGTGAACTTGATTGCGGGAAAGAATAATACTGGGAAGACGGCTTTGTTGGAGGCTTTGAGGATATGGGCAAGTGAAGGTGATAAATTTGTCATTTCAAGTATTTTGAAATCAAGAGGAGATTTTGTTGTTGGGCATTTGAGTGAATGTAAAAATCTTTTTTTGGGATTTAACTTACAAAACGCCATATCCATATCTGTAATTAATTCTGGTAGAGTTTTTAAATTGGGCTGTAGCACTGAATTAAGTATAAATTTATTAAATGTTGAAAAATTTATTGTCCATAGAAATATAGATAATTTTTTCATATATGATTTTCCTTTCATTAAAGATGATTATATCTTTGATAAAGGACTAATTTACCTACCTTTTTTAACACCGACTGAATTTTTATCTAAATATTGGGGGAGAATATCTTTAACACCATCAAAAATTGATGTAATAGGTATATTAAAGATTATTGAGCCTAAAATTAGAGATTTAAGTATTGATTTAGAAGAAGCTAAAGTTATTTTAGAAGGAACATCTAATCCAATTTCACTAAAAAATTTAGGTGATGGAATAAACCGAATATTATCTATTGCATTAG
>JANMYC010000775.1:0-6144 GCA_031381715.1 Saprospiraceae bacterium | reverse complement strand
GCCCGTTTCCAGTAATGTCAAACTTCCTCCTCCCTCAGTATCGAGCGATGCTTCGATGCCCATTGGCAAGGTGAATTGATGATTGATATGCCCAAATGACAATCCATAAATAACGGGGATACCCAAATTGCCCAACCTGTCTTTCAAACATTCTATCAAAGAAAGCGAATTCTCCTCTGGTTTTGGATTGCAGCCCTCAAAAACGCCCAATGCAATTCCTGCCAATTGTTTAAAATCGTGGGATTGTAGCATTTGAGTCAACATTCTATCTATCCTATAAGGACGCTCCTCAATATCTTCCATAAAAAGTATTTTTCCTTTCAAATTTTTCAAAGCATAAGGCGTACCATCCATCGCTGAAAGAAGTGATAAGTTTCCTCCAATCAATTTACCCTTACATTTTCCGGGCGTTATCACTTCCATTTTAAAAAGATTGGACTCGTTTTTCAGATTTTCAGCCGCATTTTCGAGTTTATACTGAGGGGTAGGGTTCATCAATATATTCAAAGCGTTTGGCTTCGTAAAATCATTGTATTCCGAAGTCCCGACGGGCCCATGAAAAGTCACTAAGCCCGTTTTTTGATAAATAGCCACGTGAAAAGCCGTAATATCTGAGTAACCAATGAATATTTTAGGATTGTTTTTAATGATATTGTAATCAATAATCGGTAAAATACGGGTTGCACCGTAGCCGCCTCTCAAGCACCAAACGGCATCCACTTCTTTATCCGAAAATGCCCAATGAATATCTTCCACCCGTTGACTATCCGTGCCCGCCAAATACCCATTTTTCTCTCTGATATATTTTCCCAATTTGAGTTTAAAACCCAAACCTTCCAAATTAGCCAAGGCTTTTACGACCATCTGTTCGGGCAAAGCACTTGATGGTGCAATGACTCCAAGCGTATCACCTAATTTGAGTCTTTTAGGTTTTATCGTTTTTTTTAACATAAGTTCTTGATTCACAATAGCTTGTGTATTTGAATTATCTAAAATATTTTGATTGATAAAAGGGGTAAAAGCCATACCCCTCAGTATAGTCCGTCTTTTCATGTCTTATATTTTACACGAATAAAAGGATTTTAAGGGAAAATATTATAATTCATTATATTTTTTTTGAAATTTGTAGAATCAACTTTAAAATAGCCAATTAAAACCCATCTTTTTATGAAAATAACTTCCGTTGAGATTTATAAATTTAATGTGCCGCTCGTTGAACCATTCGTAATTGCCATTGAAACGATTACTCGTGCCGAGAGTATTTTAATTAAAATGAATACCGATTCTGGTATTTATGGTTGGGGTGAGTGCAACCCTTATCGCAGTATTGTCGGTGAAACGCAAGCCACCTGCTTTGAAGTAGCCAAATTTTTAAGTAAAATATTGATTGGTAAAAACCCCATTGCCATCGGTAATTGCATTGTAGAAATGGATAAAATGCTCTTTGGCAACCGCTGTGCCAAGTCTGCGTTTGATATGGCTTTGTATGATATTGCTTCTAAAGCCGCGAATATGCCCTTGTATGCCTATCTTGGTGGAGAAAATAATCGGACGATTCATACGGATATGACGGTCGGAATCAATACCCCTCAGTATATGGCGGCTTCTGCGTTGCGTTTTAAAAATGCAGGGTTTCCAGCTATCAAAATCAAGTTAGGAACGAATAAAAAAGACGATACGGCACGCATAAAAGCCATCAGAGAAGCCGTGGGCGACGATATTCCACTGCGCACCGATGCCAATCAAGGTTGGGATGAAGCGACGGCTATTGAGACATTAAGAGCTATTTCAATATATGATATTGAGCATTGTGAGCAGCCCGTAAAGGCTCGGAACTTCCTCGGCATGGCGCATGTAAAACGGCAAAGTCCGATTCCGATAATGGCTGATGAGTCTGTTTTTGACCACATTGATGCCTTCAATTTGGCTCAAATACAAGCGTGCGATTATTTTAATATTAAACTGGCTAAATCTGGCGGAATTTATAACGCCTTGAAAATAAATGCAATAGGGGAGGGTGCGGGCATAAAATGTCAAGTTGGCTGCTTTTCTGAAACCCGTTTGGCGATGACCGCTTTAATACATTTCGTTTTAGCCTCTAAAAATGTTGTTCACTTCGATATGGATGCGCCTTTGATGCTTTCAAGCGACCCAATACTGAGGGGGGTAAGGTATGGCGAGAATGGCAGCGTTTTTTTAGCGGATAATTCGATTGGGATTGGCGCGGAAGTGGATGAGGCTTTTTTGAGGGAGATGGAAAAGTATATTGTGTAGAATGTAAGATATGTTCGCTCGCAGACTGTGTCTGCGTGCGTAAATTAATTGGTCTTTGACCAATCACCCCAAAGCAAAGAATAAGCATAACATATTGACTGACAAATACCCCCTCAGTACAAAGTCAAAAAAGCCTCACAAAATCACATTTTGTGGGGCTTTTTAGTTTAACTTTGTATGAAATTCATGGATTATGAAATTCGTAGATGTAAAAAATGATATTGCCTTTCGTAAGATTTTTGGCAATGATAAAAAAAAGGAGATACTCATTTCTTTTATAAATGCTGTTTTGCATTTGGAAGGAGATAGACGTATTCAATCTATCACAATAGCCAACCCTTTTCAGTTACCAATATTGCCTAACATGAAAACATCTATTATTGATGTCATGGCAAAAGACTTTAAAGGTAATACTTTCATTATTGAAATGCAGGTCGCTGATATTATCGGCATGGACAAACGTTTACTATATTACACAAGTAAAGAATATAGCCAACAAATTATCAGTGGTGAAAAATATACAGAACTCAACCCTGTTATTTTCATTGGCATTTTTGATTTCCCTTTTACTGAGGGGGAGGCTTATTTTTCACATCATGCTATCTGTAATGTTGAGACGAAAGAACGTGTTATTAAAGACATGGATTTCTATTTTATCGAATTACCAAAGTTCAATAAATTAGTTAAAGACTTGAATAATATCACCGACAAATGGATATATTTCATAAAAGAAGCTGAAAACCTTGACGTTATTCCAGATAACGTAGATGATGAAGGTTTAAAAGAAGCCTACGCTGATGCAAATCAAAATACATGGTCTCAAGCCGAATTAAACGCTTACAACTATGCTGCTATGCGTGAACAAGACGATAGGGGCAGAATGGAAAAAGCATTGCAAAAAGGTATAGAAAAAGGTATAGAAAAAGGTATAGAAGATGCTGTAATTGGAATGTATGAAAATGATATTCCAATACCAATTATGGCAAAATCGCTTAAAATTTCGGTAGAAAGAGTTGAAAAGATAATCAAGAACTATAAAATATGATGCTTTCAGCTTCATCAAGTCATGTAAAGCGTGATTAAATGAGCGTTTAGATTCACTTGATTGATATACCCCTCAGTAAAAAGCCTTTAAAAGCGGTTCTGATTTTTAGAGTACAAATTTAGACATAAAAAAGCGGTCAAAATTCATAGACTTTGACCGCTTTTTGTATATAAAAAACTGAATTTAATTCTGTTTTTCTACTTGCATAAAACTCAACTCCATTTCTGTACCACGTCCGAAGATTTTGACAACTACTTTGAGTTTCTTTTTCTCATCATTGATTTCAAGGATTTCACCAACGAAATCACTGAAAGCACCTTCAATAATTTTGACACTTTCACCGATGATAAATGGCTCAACGAGGGTTTCAGAATGACCTTGAGAGTCATCTACGACACCGAGTAAACGCTTAGCTTCGCTGGTTTGCATCGGAATCGGCTCATTTTTACCAAGGAAATGAATAACATTTTGAACATTGGTAATCTGAGAAACGACATCTCCCTTTAACTTGGAAGGCAATGCTTCTACAAGGATGTAACCAGGGAGTATATTACGCTCTTGGATAACTTTTTTACCGTTGCGTATTTTATACACCTTTTCAGTGGGTACGACTACGTTAGGAACATAATCCTGCCAACCTTCAGCTTTGATTTCTTTATCAATGCGCTCTTTGATTGCTCGCTCTTTACCGCTGATAACGCGAAGCGAATACCATTTTGTTTCTTCTGACATATTCGATTTGGATTGAAAATCGGTTTTTGAAATTCAATAACCTACTATTTTACACCGTATATTAATTTCAATAACTGATTGGATACAGTATCCATTGAAAAAATAAGTAAAGCCAAGAATGCACTGGCTACAAGGACAATACCCGTTGTTTGTTGGAGGTTAATCCAAGTGGGCCAAGTGATTTTGTTTTTTAATTCATCAAAGCTCTCGTTGATGTAAAGTCTTATTTTATTCATTTTATTTAAATTTTATATGTAAATAATTGGGCGAATATAATGCCGAACTATCTAAATCGATTATAATTTTTAAAAAAAGAGCGAACAAACCTGTCAATGAGACAGGGAGGTTCGCTTGTACTTGCAGGGGCAGCAGGGATCGAACCCGCAACCTGCGGTTTTGGAGACCGCCACTCTACCAGTTGAGCTATACCCCTAAAATGTAATTAGGAATCGCCAATCAAAGAATCCAATTTACAAATGTAAACTAAATTATTTGATTAGCAAATTCCTAATTAGCCTTAATTAATATGATTACTCAATTACTTCAGTAACCTGACCAGCGCCTACTGTACGACCACCCTCACGGATAGCGAAACGAAGACCCTTTTCCATTGCGATTTTGTTGATCAACTGTACTTCCAACTCAACGTTATCACCTGGCATTACCATTTCGATGTTTGCAGGTAATTTACAATCACCTGTTACGTCTGTTGTACGGAAATAGAATTGTGGACGGTAGCCATTGAAGAATGGTGTGTGACGACCACCTTCGTCTTTTGACAATACGTACACTTGACACTTGAATTTTTTGTGTGGTTTTACGCTACCTGGCTTACAGATAACCATACCACGCTTGATTTGCTCCTTGTCAACACCACGTAGAAGAAGACCAGCGTTATCACCTGCTTCACCACGATCCAATAACTTACGGAACATTTCAACACCTGTTACTGTAGAAACGATTGCTTTTTCGTCATCTTTCATCATACCGATGATTTCTACTTGCTCACCAACGTTGATTACACCACGCTCGATACGCCCAGTAGCAACTGTACCACGACCAGTGATTGTGAATACGTCTTCAACAGGCATCAAGAAAGGCTTATCAGTAGCACGCGGTGGCTCAGAAATTTGAGTATCACATGCGTCCATCAAATCCATGATTTTTTGAACATAAGTAGCATCGCCTTCAAGAGCTTTTAAAGCTGAACCTTGAATCACGGCTGCGTTATCACCGTCAAAGTCATATTTGCTTAATAATTCGCGAACTTCCATTTCAACAAGTTCCAACATTTCTGGGTCATCAACAAGGTCAACCTTGTTCATGAAAACCACGATATTAGGAACACCAACTTGGCGAGCCAAAAGGATGTGTTCACGAGTTTGTGGCATCGGACCGTCAGTAGCAGCCACAACAATAATAGCTCCATCCATTTGAGCAGCACCTGTTACCATGTTCTTTACATAGTCAGCGTGACCTGGACAGTCAACGTGAGCGTAGTGACGATTCTTCGTCTCATACTCAACGTGAGCTGTATTAATAGTGATACCACGCTCTTTTTCTTCAGGAGCGGCATCAATTGAGTCATAAGACATAACTTTTGCCAAGCCTTGTTTAGCAAGTACAGAAGTTATAGCCGCAGTCAAAGTTGTTTTACCGTGGTCAACGTGACCAATTGTGCCAATATTGAGATGCGGTTTTACCCTACTATAGGTTTCCTTTGCCATTGAATTATTTTTTTAAATTTTATGAAATTTCCTTATTAAAATACTTTATGTAAAAAGTGCGAGTTGAATTATTCTTATTTCGTAATACTATAATACATTAAAACACAAGAAATCTGAGTTTTAATGTACTTACTATCGCTCTCAAAGAACACCAACAGCATTAGAGCCGTTGAAGGGAATTGAACCCGCGACCTCTTCCTTACCAAGGAAGTGCTCTACCCCTGAGCTACAACGGCTTAACAATTTTCGATTTTAATAAATATTCTTTTGAGAATGATTTACGATTTACGAGCGAATAAAGAAGTAGCGTAGTTCGTAAACCTAAAATCGTAAATCGTTAAGGTGAAGTGGAGCGGGAGACGAGGG
>JANMYC010000765.1:0-5412 GCA_031381715.1 Saprospiraceae bacterium | reverse complement strand
CGACATTAACAATGAATTACTCCAACACTTTATTCCCCCCCTCAGTCATGCCTTTGGCTTGTCATGCTTTTAGCTTGATGGCGCACTGCGCCAATGGAGCGAAACGCAGCATATTACCCTACTTTTTACCTACATACCTTTCAAAAAACTCATAAATCCGCAACATTCTATCAATTCTTTGGCGGACATTTCCAGAGCGAGATAATTCATGCGTTGCGCCCGGAACACGAAGGTATTCGACCTCTTTTCCGAGTATTTTCATGGATTTATAAAGCATTTCAGATTGAATAACCCCTGTGCGAAGGTCATTTTCGCCGTGTTTTATCATCAAAGGCGTTTTAATATTTTCAACAAAAGTATAAGGTGAATTCGTCTCTAAAACTTTTTCAGTTTTATCATTCCATGGATAATTGAAATAACTCGGCACTAAACGCCATGCGTTGCCTTCACCCATAAAAGTTGTCAAATCATAAACACCCCGCTGAGAAAAAGCTGCCTTGAAACGGTTGTCATGCCCCACAATCCAAGCTGTCAAGTAGCCCGCATAAGAGCCGCCAGTGATGACTTGACGTGCCGTGTCCACCCAATTTTGTTTGGCGGCATCCGTTGCAGCTGCCAAAACATCTTCTTGCGGACCCGTTCCCCAATCCTTGATGTTCGCTCTTTGAAACTCCAAACCATAACCACCAGAACCTCTCGGATTGGCATACACAACGCCATAGCCTTGCGAACAGAAATATTGGTGCTCATGCCACATCGAAAACTCACCTGGTCCCCACATGGCTGTTGGTCCGCCGTGCATATTTAAAAGCAACGGATATTTTTTACCCGTTTCAATATTACTCGGTTTCATTATCCAATATTCCACTTTCATCCCTTTTGAGTTGGTATAAATGCGTTTCTCAGGCATACTCAACGCTTTATTTTTAACCCAATCGTTTATTGAGGTCAATTTTATGGCATTTTTCATTTGTAAATCAGCCACGTAAAGTTCATTGGGGTTGGTTACTTCGGTTTTTGCGTACAGTATTTTATCGCTTGAAACATCAAAACTCAATATACCAGATTCAAAATCAGTTATTTGCTCTACTTTAAAATTGGCAATATCCAGTTTGAAAAGAGGCTGTCCACCATTTGATTGAGCTGTGAAATAGATTGACTTTGCATCTTTTGTCCAAACCACAGCCCCCACAGAACGGTCGATAGGCACTTGTTTAGCGTTTGTTCCATCCGAGTTGGCAACAAAAAGATTCGGAAAATTGACCCCCTCAGTAGGAGACTTGAAAAATGCCATTTTTGAACCATCTGGAGACATGAAAACGCCGTTAAAACTCATGTTCTTTTCACCTAAAAGCACTTTTTTACCCGAACCATCAGCGTTCAGAATCACAATAGCTTCGGCTTGCTCTCTATCGGGGTGCATATTCGCATCAAAGTCCGTACTGGCTAATATTCTACTATTATCCAACCAATTTGCACCATTATAGCTTTGAAAACCGGTTGAAATCGGCTTTGCTTTAGCCCCTTCTTTGGCTTCAATAACATACACATGATTGAAATTCATTTCGGGTTGGGTCGTGGATTCGCCTTGAAAATTTAAGCGATTGAACACTTTAGCTTTTTTATCTTCTTCATCTTTTGACAAATACGCCCGAATTTCCTCAATTGTACCGTCTGGATTCGGTTTCACATCTTTATTGGGCTTTAAAAAATCATTATTTTTAAAACCCGGTTTTTCCATTGACCATAATGGAATGCCTTTATTTGGATTTAAAATTGAGTCTTTTAAAAGTTCATTCATGCTCAAACCGACGTTAAAACTGATTTTCGACCCATCTTTTGACCAATTGGGATTGGAAGCACCGTACTTTGAATCTGTTAATTGAAATGCCTCACCGCCATCCAAGAGCATAATGAATATTTGAGATTTACCTTTCACGGCTCTTGAAAATGCAATCTGCTTTGAATCAGGCGACCACACGCCCGAACCCACGCTTTCAGAGCCACGAGTCAGTTGTTTTACAATCTGAAAATCCGTGATAAAAAGGTGAGAGCGATAGTCATATTCCAATTTATTTTCCTCATTAGCTTCAACACTTCTGAGCGTATAAATCGCTTTTTTACCGTCGGGAGCCATAGAAATATTGGTAATTTGTTTGATTTTAGTCAAATCAGTGACCATTATTTTCTCTTTACCGTTTTGAGCAAAACTGATTTGTGAAATGAAAATGAGAAGAATACATATTTTTTTCATATTGCTTGATTTTTTAATTTTTAATTATTTTACGTAGTCGCTTTTGCTCCGCTCGCGCACGGTCTGTGACCGTGTGTGTCCATTCTACGGTCTGTGACCGTAAATTATAAAGTGGTCAAAGACCACAAAAATGTCACACACGGTCACAGACCGTGCGCGAGCGGGGTGATATTACTTTTTTAACTGCATTTCAAATAATTTAAAAATGCGTTTGTATTCATCCATCCATGAAGTCGGCTCGACAAAGCCGTGGTCTTCCATCGGATACGCTGCCAATTCCCAATTGTCTTTTTTCAATTCAATCAGCCTTTGTGTGAGCCTAACAGCATCTTGAAAATGCACATTTACATCAACCATACCATGACAAATTAATAAATGCCCTTTCAATCCCTCTGCATGATAAATCGGTGAGCTTTTGCGATAGGCGATAGAATCCGTCTGTGGTTCATTCAAAATATTGGCAGTGTAGGGATGATTATACGCCGCCCAATCCGTAACGGGACGCAAAGCTGCACCCGCTTTAAACACATCGGGCGTTGTAAACATAGCCATTAATGTCATAAAACCACCGTATGAACCGCCGTACATCCCGATTCGTTGGGCATCCACGCCTTGATTTTCAACGAGCCATTTGGCACCTTCCACGTGGTCGGTTAAATCTTTGCCACCCATAAAACGGTAAATACCCGTCCGACAATCCCGTCCATAACCCGCCGAACCTCGATAGTCCATATCCAAAACTGTATAACCATTATCCACTAAAAAATTGTGAAACATATATTCTCTGAAATAACTCGACCACCAGCGATGAGCATTTTGCAAATACCCCGCACCGTGCACGAATACCACGGCGGGTTTTTTACCTTTTTGACCCTTACCCTCATAAAGGCGCGCATAAACCTCAACACCATCACGGGCTTTTATAGTTATCACTTTAGGCTCTCGCCAAGTGTAGGATTTAAACTGCGGACTGAGTGAATTGGTGATTTGCGAAGCATTGGCATTGGGTGCATTATCTTGAATAAAAAGCTCCCACGGTTGCGTTGGCGTGGAGAAAAGATAAGCCATTTTCGTTTCATCAGGCGATAAAACTACTTGATATGCCCCTGTTTTAGCGGTTAAACGTGTGCGTTCACCGCCATTCACGGACATTTTATAAAATTGTTGCTCGCCTGGATGCACTTCATTTGTGCTAATATAAAAGAGTGTTTTATCATTGGATAATTGAACCGATTGAACTTCAAATTTACCTTTTGTCAACTGTTTTTTAACGCCCGTTTCAATGTCAACGGTGTAGAGGTGCGCGTAACCATCGGTTTCTGATTGATAAAATACCGTTTTATTATCACCTAAAAAGCCCATGGCGTAGATAGGTCCTCCAATCCAAGCCTCATCTCGCTGCCTATCCAACGTTTTAAAAGCTGCTTTTTCAACGTCCATTTGAAGAATCCAGCGGTCTTTATTGTCCAAGCTTCGGACTGAAATTACGGCATATTTTCCATCTTCTGACCATATAGGATTGCCATAAAATACCTTTCGCATTTCAGGTTTTTTATCCTTTGTTGTATCCGATTTAGTGGGGTAATCTTTCACATAATCAGGTTTATCAAACACCCCCTCAGTATTTTTCATTGAAAAAGCCATAGAAGTGTCTTTTTTAATATCATACACCCATAATTCAGAACTGCCCTGCACAACACCTACTTTTGTGCGCGCAGGAATATCTTCCGTGAAACCCGATTCCGTCACATAATTCGGTACTATTGTGCGTTTTTCACCCGTTGCCGATTTATAAAGGCGGTAAGTAATGAATCGTTCATCGGGACTTAACACGATATTATCCACAAATTTATCATCGGTAAAAATCTCTTTTGGACGTTTTGGCTTGTCTAATTTATCATTTTGTTCGCCTTCTTTCTTTTTATCGGCTCTTTCTTTTAAAATATCAAAAAGGGATAATTGGTCACTTTTAAGCCATTTTTCCTGCTCTGAAAGTTTTGGTTCGGGCTTAGAATTGCCCGTTTGAAAATTGGTGAGTTGTGTCCAATCTCCTGTTTCGATATTAAAACTATATAAATTACTGCTTTTTGTAAACAGGATTTTATCGCCTTTTAAATTAAAATAGGGATTCGATTCATTGTCAACAGTATTGATAATCAAACGATTAGACATTGATTTTAAATCCATTAAATAAATATCGCCATTTTTAGAATACACTTTTTTAGTCTTTTCACGATTATAATTTCCAAAAGGCGAGGGGAGTGCTCGGCGCATTTCAGCCGATACTTTATAGGGCTTTTTGTCCGCAACAGAAACAGCATACAAAGAATCCGCTTTTTTCAATTCAGGATTCCAATTAAAATAAACCGTTTTGCTATCCTCCGACCAAGTAATATTCGATGGCAAAGCTCCCACCGAAATTTTAGGGTCAGCCATGATTTTTTCAATGGTCAATTGAGCATTTATATAAGTAAAAGCGAGTAGGTTAAAAACGACAAGTAGATTTTTCTTCATTTTATGATGGTTTGGTTTGAATTGTAAAACGACTATTAACTTGGTTCAAGTTTTAAACTTGAACCAAGTTACGTTTGCTTTAAATTACTGGTAACTTCGGAAAACTCAATTTACAAACAGTCAAGGTCGTTAGACCTGATATATCGGTAGAAAATAATAGAAAATGGTTTTAAGTTCCGTAGGAACGACATAACTTTCACTTTTTATGTATCCCATTCCTACGGAATTTTCGAAGCAGGGACACTCTTTTCTACCGATATCGGATGCCTAAAGGCATTTTTAAACGATTTCTGACTTCTCCGAAGTTACCAGTAAATTATGAATAAATTCAAAAGACTATTCCCCGTTGCGCCTAAGTCTTCCAATGTTCCTCCAAAGAACGGTGCTGTTGTGTGAAGTCTCGGACTTCACACATATCTAAAGGAGGGCAACCGCCCGACCATATCTAACTGTGCAAAAAATTATACCCCTCAATATTCCCTACTCTTGGTCGGGCGGTTGCCCTCCTCCACGTGTGTGTTCATTCCGATTCTCGGAATAAACACAACAACCCCCGGTTCTATTTGGAACACTTAGGTGCAACGGGTTAAAACCCGTTGGAATATCAAAAATTGAGATTTCCGAAGTTATCAGAATACTGTATT
>JANMYC010000728.1:0-8768 GCA_031381715.1 Saprospiraceae bacterium | reverse complement strand
TTTTTTTTTAAAATAAATCCAAAAAATTACTCTCCTTAATTTAATTACCCGGTAAATTTTTTTAATAAAAAACAACAATACCAATTTCCAACCCAAATAACAACCCAATTGGGATTTAATCTGGGGTTTTTTTATTATTTCAATACTGGATTGATTCGCAAATAAATCTCCTAAAAGGCTCTCCGTCAAGAAAAAACGACTATAAAAGAACAGTTTTCCGCCCTTAAAAATATTCCTGCGCTCTTTCGCTTGATATGGCGAACCAATCGCAACTTGATGTTGGGAAATATTTCACTGCGCTTATTGCGCTCTTTTACGCCTTTGGTCACTCTTTTTATTGGAAAAGAAATAGTGGATGAAGTCGTGAAACTCATGAATAATCACCGCGCTGATGATAGCCGATTGTGGTTGTTATTGGGCTTGGAATTGGGTATTGTGGTGTTTTCTGAAATAATTGGACGGGGTATTTCCTTGACGGAGAGCCTTTTAGGGGATTTATTTGCCAATCAATCCAGCATTGAAATTATAAAACACGCGGCAACTCTTGACCTTTATCAATTTGAAGACCCCGTATTTTATGATAAACTCGAACGTGCGCGCCGTCAAACTACGGGTAGAACAATATTGATGACGCAGGTTTTTGAGCAGTGTCAAGACATAATTTCAATTTTAGTATTGGGTGCGGGCTTGATTTATTTCAATCCGTGGCTGATTTTGATATTGGTAATTGCCGTTTTGCCTTCACTTTTTGGTGAAATTTATTTTAACCAAAAAGTATATTCTCTTACATTGGGTTGGACGCCACAGCGTCGAGAGCTGGATTATTTACGTTTTATAGGGGCAAGTGATGAAACGGCTAAAGAGGTGAAAACCTTTGGCTTAGCCGATTTTTTAGTGAATCGTTTTAAAACAATTTCGGATAAATATTACGTTGAAAATAAAGCAATAGCCGTCAAAAGGGCATTTTGGGGTACTATTTTGAACGTTTTAGGTACATTATCCTATTATGCGGCTTATGTTTTTATTATCATTCAAACTATTACGAGCGTTATTTCATTGGGCACGATGACTTTTTTAGCCGGTTCGTTCGAGCGCATGAGGGGTATGCTGCAAGCGGTGATGTTGCGCTTTTCAAGGATAGCTGAATCGGCTTTATATTTAAAAGATTATTTCGATTTTTTGGATTTGAAACCTTTGCGCCAAGATTTGGGTGGCTTGCCCATTCCGAATCCTATTAAAACGGGTTTTAATTTTGAAAATGTGAGTTTTAAATATTTGAATACTGAAAAATATGCGGTTCGCAATTTGAGTTTTCATTTAAAAGCGGGTGAAAAATTGGCTTTAGTGGGTGAAAATGGGGCAGGAAAGACGACGATAGTGAAATTATTGGCTCGTTTGTACGAACCTTCTGAGGGGGTAATTACGCTCGACGGCATACCCCTCAGTCAATATGACTCCAATCAGTTGCGCGAGATGGTGAGCATCATTTTTCAAGATTTTATTCGCTTTCAATTGATTGCGAGTGAGAATATTGCTATTGGTAAAATTGATAATACTAAAGACCAACCCCGCATAGAAAATGCCGCTCAAAAAAGTCTTGCGGATACAGTTATTGAAAATTTACCCGATAAATACGACCAAATGCTCGGAAAACGTTTCGGAAATGGCGTTGATCTTTCGGGAGGGCAGTGGCAAAAAGTGGCTTTAGCGCGGGCTTACATGCGTGATGCCCAACTTTTAATATTGGATGAACCCACCGCTGCCTTAGATGCAAGGGCGGAACACGATGTTTTTGTGCGGTTTGCCGAATTAACAAAAGGTAAAACAGCAGTTTTGATTTCACATCGTTTTTCCACTGTGCGCATGGCTGATAGGATTCTTTTCCTTGAAAATGGGCAGAAATTGGAATTGGGTACGCATGAAGAGCTCATGAACTACGGAGGAAAATATGCTGAGTTGTTCAAGCTCCAAGCAAAAGGTTATGTGTGAAATTTATTTTATGTATATTTGTGTTTTAATTTATCCTTTTACTCTTAAATCTCTATGAATATATCATTAAATGGCTCAAAGTCCATTATAAAATCTATATAAACCTGTGACTGTTAGGCTACTTTTCATCACTTTAATCTCTAATTTTTCGACATTATTGAATAGCATTTTGTCGGAAATTATTTTCTAAAACGCTTCCCTGTATTTATTGGAATACATTTTGAACTATTTGAGTGGTTTTACTCAAGTACGGCATATATTTATTTGAACAAATTAAAAGTAAATCCTCTGTTAAAATTATTTTGAAAATGAAAAAAAATTTGACAAATTCCATCGTTCTCTTTTTTTTATTGTCACTTATAGTTGTGTCATGTAGAAAAGATGAGCAATTATTCGTCAGTAAACCCGCTGAATATTATGATGCACAAATCGCCAATCAGTGGGCTGATATGTTCCGTGATTTGACTAAAAAAACTGCTGGTTTCACGCCTCCAGTGGCAGCACGAGCTTTTGGGTACGTAGGCGTGGCTATGTACGAAACAGTAGTGCCAGGTATGCCTACATACCAGACACTTGCGGGGCAATTGGCATTAATGCCTGAAATGGGTAAAACAGATGAGTCATTGGAGTACAATTGGCAAGTGGCATTGAATGCTTCTATGAGCTTAACTGCTCGTAACTTCTACGCTACAATGCCTACTGAACAGCTTTCAGCAGTTCTTAAAATGGAAGATTCGATTGCAACTGTTTTAAGAGCCAGTATCAGTCAAGAGGTATTTGACCGCTCTAAAGAATGGGGCTTGACGGTGGCTAAGGGTGTTTTTGAATGGTCTAAAACAGATGGTGGTCACGAAGGGTATAGTAAAAATTTCCCTACTACTTACACGGCTCCAACGGGCAATGGCATGTGGAAATCTACTTTTCCAGCTTTTCAAAAGGCAATGCAACCATTTTGGGGAAACAATAGAACATTTATTGCAAAATGTGCCGAAAATACTCAACCTGACGCACCTGCAGCTTATTCAGAAGATCCAACTTCTAAGTTTGTGATTCAAGCACAAGAGACATACAATGCCGTAAAAAACACGACGGCTCAGCAAACATTAATTGCTCAATTCTGGAGTGATGATCCAGGTATACCAGGTACACCTCCCGGGCACTTGCTGTCGGTGGCTACTCAAGCCGTACAAAAAGAAAAATGGAACTTAGCAAAATCAGCCGAAGTATATGCTAAAATCTCAATTGGTTTATCTGATGCATTCGTATCGTGTTGGAAGTGTAAATATCAATATAATTACATAAGACCTATTTCATTTATTCGTGAAAAGATAGATGCTAATTGGGTATCCATATTGACTACGCCACCTTTTCCAGAATATACTTCAGGTCACTCTGCTGCAAGTGGTGCATCTGCTAAAATATTGACGGATCTATTTGGAGCCAATTTTGAAATTACGGATAGAACGCACGAAAAAAGAACAGATATAAACGGGGCCGCACGTACTTACAAATCTTTCAACGATATGGCTGCTGAAGCGGCTATTTCACGCCTTTATGGTGGTATTCATTACAGAGAGGCTATTGAAAAAGGAGTAGAACAAGGTGCCCGAGTTGGTGCAGAGGTTGGTAAATTGAAATTTAAAAAATAAGTTCTCAATTTGATTTTTACTGAAAAAATTAAATTATGAAACTTTAAAAAGGTTTTATATATATCAAACTGGCGAGGGTGCTCAAATCCTCGCCAGTTATGTTTCAAAATTGACTATTTTTGTTTCGAGGAAAGCTTCAAATAACCGAATGATTTAATTTTAAAGTTTTATTTTTGATTAGTTTACTACTACATTTGAAAAGATTTTCTCAATCGACAAAAATAGCTTTTAATGAAAAACTGTTCTATCCAAATAAGAATACTTTTGATTTGTGTTGCGCTCTTTTTTTTTAAAGCGGGCTACTCTCAACGCATTCGATATGAATTGAGTTGCCCCAACGCTATACACCACGAAGCCGAAATCAATCTTATAGCCGCCAATATTCTACTTAAACCGGCCACCTTTAGAATGAGCCGCTCCTCTCCGGGGCGATATGCTACGCATGAATTTGGTAAAAACGTTTACGATGTTAAGGCATATGATATCAAAGGTAACTCATTGGTAATCAATAGAATAGGAGGCGATGTTTTTCAAGTAAATCAGCATAAAGGGTATATAAAAGTAAGTTATAAACTGTACGCAAATTACGCCGATGGAACTTATGCCAGCGTAGACGGTACAGGGTTGCATCTTAATATGCCTTCCGTTTTTATGTGGATGAAAGAAGCTGATAATTTGCCCATCGAAATTCAATTCAACATACCGAAAGAAAAAAATTGGAAAATTGCTACTCAACTCAAACCAACTAAAGACCCCTCAGTATTTACGGCTTCAGGATCGCAATATTTCATGGATTGCCCCACTAAAATCGGTGATTTACACATAAAAGAATGGTCAGTTAAAAATACTGACAATAAAGATTGCACCTTCCGAATTGCTTTAGAAGCCAATGCCAGTGATTCCGTTATCAATGTTTTAACTGAAAAAGTACAACGCATTACCCAAGAAGCAAAAAGTGTTTACGGTGAATATCCAACTTACGATTACGGTACTTATACCTTTTTAAGCAGTATCAATCCTTATGTGCAAGGAGATGGTATGGAACACCGCAACTCAACCATGATAACCATTCCATCAGAAACTGTCGAAACTGATGGATGGGCTTTGGATGTATTTGCGCATGAATTTTTTCACTGTTGGAATGTAGAGCGGATTCGACCTAAAACCTTAGAGCCTTTCAATTTTGAAAAGAGCAATATGAGCAATGAATTGTGGTTTGCGGAAGGTTTTACGCAGTATTATGGTCAAATGCTCATGGTTCGAAGCGGTTTAATAGCTGATACCAGTTACGCTCAAGTGATGGACAATGCCGTTTTTGCAAAAGAAAATACGATGGGTTGTAAGGCATATTCGCCAATTGACGCCAGCCGGCACGCTGTTTTTGTGGATGCAGGCGTCGCAGTGGATAAGAATAATTATCCAAATATGTTTACTTCGTATTATACTTATGGTGCAACTATTGCCCTTGCTTTGGATTTAGAATTGCGTACCCAATTTAAATCCTCTTTGGATGAATATATGCAATTGGTATGGCAGCGACATGGTAAAACTGAGATTCCATATACCGTCGAAGATTTAGAAAATGCCTTGGGTGCTTTAACTAAAAATACTTCTTTTTCGACTTCTTTCTTTAAAAAATACGTGTACGGGCATGAACCCATCGAATTTGACAGGCTCTTTGCACCCGCTGGTTTTTTAATTAAAAAAGATAAAAACGGCAAAGCGTGGATGGGCGGAAGGTTTCAAGATACAGATAAAGGCGTTATTGTTCAAGAGAATACTATTTTAGGAACGCCTATTTACAACGCAGGATTAGATATTGACGATATTATCGTTCAAATTGATGGGAAACCTGTCAGTAAGCAGGATGATATTTATGCTATTGTTGATACTCATGCGCCTAATGAAATGATTTCGATAGTGTTTAAACATAGAGGAAAAGAGCAAAAAGCATCCGTTAAACTTATTGAAAATCCATATTTCACGGTGTATCCTTATGAAAAACAGGGATTGATAATTACTCCAGAAATAGCTGCTTTTAGGAAAAGTTGGCTTGGGAGTAAGGTGAAATGATAAAAATACTGAGGGGTATCAATCGACATTGACACCCCTCAGTATTATCATTAATTTTAAAATTCCTTAATTACATTTCATATCCAATTTTGAAATCAAATCATTATTTGGGAAACATTTGCCTGACATGACACTTTGAGGCACATATCTGCTAATTTTATCGTCGTAAAGTCCATTTTTTAAGAATTCAGTTAAATCGGCTTTGTCTTTATAAGATAAATTCAATGGCTTAAAAGCACTTGAAATTTGTGATTTAGGAACATCTGGATTTTCAGGAACGCCACGGTCGAAATATTCTACCACTTCTTCAAGCGTGGTTTTGCTGGCTCCATGAAAATAAAAGCCGATATTTTTTAAATTATACAATTGTGGCACCTTGAATTTGTGCATATCTTCGGTATTGCCTGTGAAGCCACCTCTACCAAAGTTACGCTTATCAGTAGCACCCGTTCTAAAAACAAGATAACCTGATTGATATAAATTATTCACGCCCACTGCTTGATATGTCATTTGATTCAGTGCAGGACCTTTATGACAATTGGTACATTGTGCTTTACCGAAAAACACCATTGCGCCATCTTTTTGTTGTTGCGTCATGGCATTTTTATCACCTTTTAACCAACGCTGAAAAGGAGCCTGATTGGTCAAAATAGTGCGAAAATAGGCTGCAATAGCAAAAGCTGTCGTTTTTATGGAATATCGCTCAGATTCAGGGATTTCTGGGAATGCCTTATCAAATAGGGGTTTATAGCCTAAAGTATCAGCAATTTGTCTATCCATCAATTGACGGTGTACTTGTAATGCCCTCATGTTATTGGCTTCCAAACCCTCGAGTTCTAAAAAATTTATTTCTGTCAAAGTATCCTGACGCCAAGCTTTTTCGGTACCGACGTTGGTACCAAATGAGCCGAAATTACCAGCCCAAAGAGCGTTGGTTACGTAGGCTAAATTGTGCATAGTCAAAGGACGAGCACCTTGTGCGTCCACATCATCACCTTGATACAGAGGGCTTTTAAAACGACTTTCACCACTTTTTCCGAAGCCAATAGCGCCGTCCGCTACGCCTTGAGAGCGACCGGGAGTAAAACCCTTCTCTGGCACGTGGCAAGACGAGCATGAATAGGTTTGGCGTAATGCCGCATTTTTACCAACCAAACCAATACCTGGCTCAAAAAAAAGCATTTTACCTAAGGCAACTTTTTCTGGATTGAGTGGATTTTTCTTATCTTGATTGGGAATTGCACTTAGATTTGTTCCGTCAGGCATAATATATTCATTAATATTGCTTGAGGTTGCCGTTTTAGAAATGGCGTTGATGAGTTCTTCATCGTTTGTAATAAAATCTTGATGAGTACAAGCGTACATCATGCAAATACTTGTAAAGAGAATGTAAATTAATTTGTTCATAGGTAGATTGGGTGTAAATGGTAATTTTAATTACTGCAAATATAGTTTAAAAATATACTAAAAACAATAATTTATAATACCCGTTTTAGATGATTTTAATCATTGTGATTTTAATCATTTAGCAATATGGCTTCAATATTGGCTAATTTTGGGTAAAAATGACTTAAAAAAGTAATTGATACTGAGGGGGTACACAATCCAGATTTTTAAGTAGTAATTACGTAACTTTAATTTTTTCTAAAAAAAATTTAATTGCACCCTGATAGCTTCTAATTTTTTATAATTTTGTCAAAACCATTATTGGTTATAAGTAAGCGTAAAGAAATAGACGCTGCTATCGCCGGGCTGTAAAATGTAAAAAATGCGGAGCAAAGCAGAGAATTTTTTACATTTTATAGAGCCGATTTAAAAAGATAGCATTGTTTATTTTAGCCCAACTATTTAATGAGAATACAATCAAAAGGCGATGACCTACTTTGTACTAACAAGCTAAAATTAAAACCATTATGTCCAATCAAGTGAGTCTTTTTACCGACTTTGATATTCACCTTTTCAAAGCAGGGAAACATTATAAAACGTATGAAAAACTCGGCTCGCACGTCGTCAAACACGGTGATACTGAGGGGGTGCTATTTTCAGTGTGGGCGCCGAATGCGCGCAAGGTTTCCGTCATAGGGAATTTTAATTTTTGGGATAAAATGACCCACCAAATGGATCCTCGCTGGGATGGTTCGGGTATTTGGGAGATTTTTGTTCCAAAAGCAAAAAAGGGAGATACCTATAAATATTGCATTTGGTCATCCGATGGACGGATTCTCGAAAAGACTGACCCTCAGGCTTTTATGTGGGAAACGCCGCCAAAAACGGCTTCAATTGTGTGGGATTTGGATTACCAATGGAGTGATGATGCTTGGTTAGCTTCTCGAAAAGAAAAAGCAGCCCAGCCTCAGCCCATGACGGTCTATGAAATACACGCAGGCTCATGGAAACGCAAGGGATTTGAAGGCAATCGCTCCCTTTCTTACCGTGAAATGGCGGAAGAGCTCGTGCCTTACGTTGCCGAAATGGGTTTTACTCACGTCGAGTTTATGCCCATAATGGAGCATCCTTACGAGCCTTCTTGGGGTTATCAGACGTTGGGATATTTTGCACCGTCGAGCCGCTTTGGTACGCCACAGGATTTTATGTTCCTCGTTGAGTCATTTCATAAAGCAGGCGTGGGTGTGTTATTGGACTGGGTGCCATCACATTTTCCGATGGATGCTCACGGTATTTATGATTTTGATGGTACACATTTATATGAGCATGCAGATTTGCGCAAGGGGTATCACCCCGATTGGAAATCAGCTATTTTTAATTACAGCCGCAATGAGGTAAAATGTTTTTTAATTTCGAGTGCATTATTGTGGATGGATAAATTTCACGCCGATGGTTTGCGCGTGGATGCAGTGGCTTCGATGCTTTATCTTGATTATAGCCGAAAAGACGGCGAGTGGATTCCGAACGAATTTGGGGGCAATCACAATCTTGAAGCCATCGAGTTTATTCGTGAAATGAATGAGCAGATTTACGGTAATTTTCCCGATGGTATTACGATTGCGGAAGAATCAACGGCTTTTTCCGGGGTTTCACGACCTACATGGATGGGCG
>JANMYC010000705.1:0-1760 GCA_031381715.1 Saprospiraceae bacterium | reverse complement strand
AATGGGCTTATGGCATATGCACTGTTTCAAGATTTGGGCAATTAGCCGGCTGAGTATAAAAAAGCGGATTCTAAAAAAGCATTATTCGTTGAGCAAATTAAAAACTACTCAAAAGCGAGCAATTTTAGTGCGTTTTCAACTGAAAATATAGATAAAGCCTTGGGCATAACCAATTCAGATGCCCAACCTGAGTTAAAATGGCATTATTTGATAAGCTCTGGCGATAAAGTTAAAACCCTCTTTTTAGATACCCGCAATCGCCGTCATTTTAACACTCTCCACAGTCGCCCCGGCTTGTTGGATACGAATGCTTTTGAAGAGCAATTTAAGTTCCCAACTGCTCCTCAAGCCGATGAAGTGCTTTTTGTTGTTTCAGCTTGCCCTGCTATTGGTTTATCGGTTTTTGAAGAGCTTGTTTATCCGCTTTATTCTTCGGGTGAAAGCAGTAAAAAAGGATTGTTAGAAGGGCAAATTGTGAGAGATAATGAGGCATGGTATCTGAATTCAGAAGCCTTTGAAGAGCTTTTAAAACGGATGAGTGTTTTTAAAAAAGTTGTCCTGTTTTCAGGGGATATTCACTATGGTTTTACAACTTATATGGATTATTGGACAAGTGGCAACGCCCCAACTTCTCGTTTTATCCAATTGGTTTCTTCACCGATTAAAAACCTTTGGAAAAAGAACCTGCGCCTTTTTCAAAGTGGATTTACACAAGGCTTGTTTATGGGATTTGGTGGGAAAGTTGAAAAATTTGGCTGGAAAGAATCCCCCTCAGTATCAAGTAATCAAATTACCCTTGTTAATCGCCGACGATTGCGTGAAAAGCCTGCAGTCATAGATAATTTCGGTTGGCAACCCAATGCGACGGTATCGCCCAATCCTGAATGGCGTTATCGCTTGCAAGTAGCTATGGATACCAGAGATGATAAAGATTTTCCTATCACAGACACCTTCGACCACACTAAAAATGAAGATTTAAAAAAGATGATTGACCGCTATCATAAAGACTATAAACTGACTAAAAGTCGGCGTTTCGTTTTTGCAACGCATATCTGTAAAGTGCATTTTGAAGGAGATGTTTTAAAACATACTTTTCTCTATCAAAGTCCAGAAGGCAAATTAGTAGAAACAGTGCACGACATTCCACTTACAATACCCGACAATGAAAAATCGCCACCAGAACTGAGTAAAACAACCTAAATGACTCGACAAAGACAGTAAATACTGAGGGGGTAAAGCAAATCCACAATTTGACTAATTCCAGAAACCAATACATAAAATGGCGGATATTCAACAGAAAACAACCTCGACAACACAATTCATCGTTTCTTCCCTGCGGAAAATCCTCGGGCCTTTTGCCTTGCCTGGTCAAAAAGCCATCCGTGATGAATACCTAAAATCATTGGGCCTCGACCCTCAGGATAAACCCGATCCTGAGACGGGTAAAATTGATGCCTTTTTAGCAAAAAAAGCAGAAGAAGCCGACGAGCAATCCTTCAATGAAGCGATGGCTCAAATAAATACCATTATAGTTTCCATCGAAGATATTATTCAAAGTGCTGTCAATGCCTCCAGTTTTACACAAGGCGCAAAAGATATAGTTACAGCCCTTCTGTTTATGTTGACTATTGATTTTATGCGGCAAAATCACCCCATTTTGCACAATGTTTTCTTTATGCTCCAAACGACCCATAGTTTTTCAAATCATTCTGATTCAAAGACTGAATTAAGTATGTTTGGTGCATATTTCCGTGATTTTT
>JANMYC010000700.1:0-1660 GCA_031381715.1 Saprospiraceae bacterium | reverse complement strand
CTAACAAAATAAAATTGTTGTTTAATGGTCAATGGACAGAAAAACAGCACAATACAACCATACGCAAAGAGGAGTTTAGTTACAAGCAATACCAAATACGCCTCAATGCTATTTTGCAAACAGTTATACCCCCCTCAGTATGAAACCACAAAACCGACTTCGCGAATTAGACTTTTTGCGCGGCATGGCAATTATTCTTGTTTTGTTTCGACATCAAGAAGTATCTGTTTATACGACCCGCATGGGTTGGATTGGGGTTGATTTATTTTTTGTACTAAGTGGTTTTTTGGTTTCAGGACTTTTGTTTCGAGAATATTTGAAGTATGGTAACATCAAACCCGCTCGGTTTTTGATACGGCGCGGTTTTAAAATCTACCCAATTTATTACTTAACTTATCCTATTTATTTTATTCCCAAATTTTATAATGGTCGGTTGGACTTTATGGGCTTTGCGGCGGACATGACGTTTTTACAAAACTATATTTGGGGTTGGGGATATGCTTATTCGGCGAGTTGGTCATTGGCAATCGAGGAGCATTTTTATTTTGGTTTGTCTTTATTGCTTTGGTTAGCATTTAAAAATAATTGGATAAAGCTAAAAGTAGCAGCTGATAGCAAGCAATTGAGCCAAATGGAAATCTTAATTCCTTGTATTATGCTGCTTTGTTTAGCCCTTCGATTCATCAGTAATACGATGTATCCTTTTGAAATGGCTAAAAATACAACCATGACGCATTTGCGTATAGACTCGCTTTTGGCGGGTGTTTTGGTCTCTTATCTCTATCATTTTAGGTTGGATTACCTAAAATTGTTTTATGAAAAGTATAAATACCCATCGTTTATTTTAGCAACAGTTTTGTTGTCGTTCACGCCATTTTTGGAAGCCGTTACATCATTTTTTGTCAAAACAATTGGATTTACATGCCTTTATATATCGTTTAGCATTATTTTAATCAATTTTATTTTAAATAACCGCATCAACGATAGACTCAATGGACTGTTTACTACTCCTGTTGTGAAGCTCATAAGTCGTATAGGATTTTGTTCTTATTCTATTTACATTATTCATACAGCCGTCAATAAGATTCATTTTTCTAATATCTATCTTACTTTTTTGATTACTTCGGCTATTAGCATTTTGTGTGGCATTATTATGACGAATTATATTGAAGGTTTCTTTTTGCATATACGAGATAAATATTACCCTAATCGTCGTACCACGACTATGGAAAGTGAACAGATTGAACTTTATCAGATAAACAACTCACAACTCACAACAGACTCATAAAATTAAAAAATACGTGCGAAACGATACCAATTTTATTTACTTGTTGCGATTTATTGCCGCCCTCTGGGTGGTTTTAAAACATTATTCACCAGTTCGAAGTGTCTTGGTGGATAATGGAGGCGAGGCTGTGAGTTTCTTTTTTCTACTCTCAGGTTTCATCTTAGTTGTTGCGTACGAGAAATTGATAAAAGAGAATCGGTTGTCCCCCTTTGATTTTTATGTGAAACGCATTGCTCGTGTATATCCTTTGTATGTATTTGCATTAAGTTTAACATTGGTATTTCATTTCTTTGTTCGTTCAGGCTTTTCAAACTTACCGCTTAAGTTCCCGTTTGAACTTTTAATGGTTCAGTCTTGGTTTTACTCTGGTTC
>JANMYC010001227.1:0-7627 GCA_031381715.1 Saprospiraceae bacterium | reverse complement strand
GTTTTAAATTTAAAAATATTTCAGATTCTATAATCAATCACCCATTATTGGATATTACAATGTGAACAATGAAGGTTCTGGAGATATGTATCCAAAAGGAGGAAATATGCTTCACACAATGCGCCAAATCGTTGATAATGATGAAAAATGGCGAGAAATACTGAGGGGGCTCGACAAAACATTTTACCATAAAACGGTGGATGCAGCGGATATTGAAAATTATATGATTAAAGAATCTGGGAAGGATTTACAACCCGTTTTTGACCAATATTTAAGACATAGTAACGTTTAAAAAATAACATGGTCAAAATAAGAGGTACACCCCGAGTACTCGGGGCGATATATTTGTAGAGTCGCCCACTAAACAGTCCTTTAAGGTGCAGCGCACCAACATATTTGCTGATATTACGGTGCGCTGCACCTTAAATCTTGGTTATATTCATAAATCTACAAATATTACGCAGCTCTGCTGCTTTTGATATTTTGACCAACTTATTTTTTACCCGTTACATATTGAAATCCCGATTTTGGAATGTAAAGTTTCAAAAAATAAAATTGAGTATCGCTGGACAAATTGTATTGAAAATTTCAATATGCCCATAAAAGTAAGTCTTGAAAAGGGCAAATTGGGTTTTATTTATCCGATAAAAGAGTGGAAAACGACTAAAACGAAGATAAAATCGAAAAGCGATTTTAAAGTGGATGAGAATTTTTATGTGAATTTGAAGTTGGTGGATTAAAGGATAAATCGAATAATTATCCGCTTGCGCACGGTCTGTGACCGTGTGCGTCTATTTAATGGTCTTTGACCATTTTACATATAACGGTCATAGACCGTGGAATGTGCACACACGGTCGCAGACCGTGCACGAGCGGGGATATTTAAACCTGTTCAGGTGCTAAACGCAGTACAATCCCATCAATATCTTCATTAACCCTTATTTGGCAGCCCAATCGGCTGTTATCTTTTACGTGCATGGCTTGATCGAGCATAGCCCACTCATCATCGGAGGGGTCAGGTAATTGATGGTCACTTTCAACATAGACTTGACAGGTCGCACACAAGGCAATACCGCCACAAATAGCCTCCACAGGCAACTAATAACTCTTACAAACCTCCATAATACTGAGGGGTACGCCGAGAGGAACTTCCAAATCGTGCGAAACATTTTCTCTATCGATAACAGTAATATTTATACTTTCTTTCATAATAAAATGCTACAAATAAGGTCTTTTTTGGGAATTTTGTCTAACATCAAAAAAATCAGTAATAAAAATTGTTGAACCTTGAACTCTGTAAAACATTTGACGATTTTTATCAATATTTAAAAATCGAATGGTTTTCATTTCAACAACGGATCTGCCGATTGCAGGTTGCTGTTTGAGCATCTCAATTTTATTTCTAATATTTTTCACTAAAATAGATGCTGATTGAAATGAAACTTCATGTTCCAAATACTCGACCCAACTATCTAATTTAACTATTGCTCGTTTATTCCATCTTACTCTTTTAACCATCTATCATAGCGTTGCATGACGACCTCATGGTCAACAAGGTTTTCTTCATAATAAGTTTCTTCAATGGCAATTTTTAATTCCGCCTCTTGTTGAATAGTTAGGCAGTAACCATTTTCTTTTTTTAAATTTTGAAAATATGTAAAAACTTGTTGTAATATACTGGGTTCTTCAGTTTCAATGGCAAGACGAACCAAACTATTTTGCAATTCAATTATATTCATCTGTTTTTCTTTTTGTACAAAATAATAGGAATTATCTCTAATTTACAAACTTGATTTCTTTTATTGAGGATTTGTAAAAGTAATTTCGTGTCCTCAAATCCTCAATAATGTCATTCAAAAACATTTTATAAACCATCTATACCTGTAACGGTGGTATATTTAAACGACAATTTTTTATCGGGATAAACGATTTTAAAAGCAGATTGAACAGCCAATGTGCCTTCGTGAAAACCACAAAGGATTAACTTCAATTTGCCTGGGTAAGTGTTGATATCACCTACCGCAAAAATGCCGGGGACATTGGTTGAATAATCGAAAGTGTTGACTTCAATGGCGTTTTTATCAATAGCTAAATCCCAATCAGCGATAGGTCCTAATTTGGGGGAAAGTCCGAAAAGAGGGACAAAATGGTCGGTTTTTTTAATAATTTCACCTTGAGTATCGTGTTTTATTACCACTTCATCCAATTTCCCGTTGCCATTTAATCCGATGACTTCCGATTGCGTGACGACTTTGATTTTGCCTTCTTCTTTGAGGTGGAGGACTTTTTCAACGCTATCAAGAGCGCCTCTGAATTCATTTCGACGATGGATAAGAGTAAGTTCCGACGCAAGGTCGGCGAGATAGATAGACCAGTCAAGAGCGGAATCTCCTCCTCCGGCGATGACGACTCTCTTACCCCTGTAAAATTCGGGGTCTCGGATAATATACTCCACTCCTCTATCCTCATATTCCCCGATGTTCGCAATAGGCGGTTTGCGTGGCTCGAACGAACCAAGACCGCCTGCGATACAGATAACGGGCGCACTAATTTCTGTTCCGCGATTTGTTGTAAGCTTAAACTTTCCGTCTGCTTGTTTTTCAATAGACTCGGCTCGCTCACCCAATGTAAAACCTGGTTTAAAAGGCTCAATTTGTTTTAACAGATTTTTGACCAAGTCACCCGCCAATACTGAGGGGTAGCCGGGAATATCATAAATAGGCTTTTTAGGATAAATTTCCGTTAATTGACCACCTGGCTCAGGCAATGCATCCACCAAATGGCATTTCATTTTTAATAAACCTGCTTCAAAAACCGTGAATAATCCAACCGGTCCCGCGCCGATTATTAAAATATCTGTCTGAATCATAAGTATCTCAATCGCTTCTGCGAATTTCTTTATATAAATTTCATTTTAATACGGTACAAAATAAGGCACTGAAATGAAATTCAAAGATGATTTTTATCACCTTTTATGTTGATAAATATAAGAATACAAAGGTAGGAACTTATTTATAAAAATTATTAGATATAAATGTCACCCACCACAATTTTATAGAAACAGTTGGAGAGTTTAAAAGTTTCAATAAAAATTGACCCATTTTAAATATATTAAGCCCGTTTTCGATAATTCCAAACGGCATAGGCATTAAAAAATACCGCAAAGCCACACATAGCCCAAAACTGCGTTTTTATATCTTGAAAAGTGCTGCCTTTTAAAATAATCATGCGAATCACTTCTATGAAATAGGAAACAGGATTAAACTTTGTCACCTCCTTTGCCCACGGCGGCATAGAATCAATATTGGTGTACAAACCACCTAAAAGTATAAAAACCATCATAAAAAAGAAGGAAATAAACATGGCTTGTTGCTGAGTATCCACAAAAGTTGAAATTAATAAGCCTATACCCAACATTGCCAATAAATACACCACTGCAAAGCCAAATATAAGGAAAATACTGCCCAAAGGGACGATTCCAAAAGCCAAACGTGCTGCACCCAAACCAATTGCTAAAACCATCAAACCCAATATCCAAAAGGGAATCAATTTGCCCAAAAGAAATTGTACTTTTGACATGGGCGTAACATTGAGCTGCTCAATGGTACCAATTTCTTTTTCACGGACAATATTCAACGAAGAGAGGAACATGGCTACCATCGTCACCAGTACCACCAACATCCCCGGCACCATATAAATTTTATAATTCATATAGGGATTGTACCAAAACGAAGTAATAATTTCAATACTATTGGCTGCTTTTAAAGTCGGTATTTTGAGCCATTGCATGCGAATTTCGCTGTTGTAATCTCTAATAATATTGGCAGCATAAGCCCCAGCGATGCCCCCTTTTACGCCATTTACGGCATTTACAGAAAGTAAAAGCTCAGATTCGTTCTCTTTAACAAGGTTTTTTTCAAAATTAGTGGGTATTTCAATGACTAAATCGGCTTCATCGTGCTCAATCACATTCAAAGCCATTTTATAAGAAGGCGAATAATCCACTAATTTAAAATAACCCGAAGCGGTCATTTTATCAATCAAACGGCGTGAAAAAGTAGAATGGTCATTATCAACAATGCTCAAATTGATATTTTTCACCTCATAATCAGCTGCATAAGGCAAAACCATCAGCTGCATAATGGGCATAAAAAAGATTATCCTCAGAATGGATGGGTCTCTGAAAATCTGGATAAACTCTTTTTGTAATATGAACCCGAGTGTGCGCATTTATTTTATTTAAAAAATTAGTAATTACTTAGCCAGATGGTCACTATTGCTCCGTTTAGCCACTGATTTCACTGATATCTACTGATTTACACTGATTTTTAAAAAATTACGAAAAATCAGTGTAGATCAGTAGATATCAGTGAAATCAGTGGCTATATGGAGCGACAGCGACTATGTAGCCAAGCGATTACAAAATTAAATCAAGCCAATCTTGTCTTAAACTTGGCTAAACTAACTGATACGAAAAAAATGGTCATGCCCGTTAAAACCAAAACTTCTCGCCAAATGCTGTCTAAATCAAGTCCTTTTATCATCACATTTTTAACGATGATAAAATACCATTTAGATGGAATCACATTTGAAATCAATTGCATCGGTAACGGTAAATTCTCCAATGGAAACATAAAACCACTGAATAATATAGTGGGCATCATCAATCCCATCAATGAAATTAATAAAGCCACGCGTTGCGAATCAGTAACCGATGAAATCAATAAGCCTAAAGCCAATGAACAAATAACATATAGTGTGCTCACGCCCAATAATAATCCCACACTTCCTTTTATCGGTAAACCTAAAACGAAGACGCTTATCAGTAAAATAGACGTGAAATTAATGACAGAAAGCAATAAATAAGGTATCATTTTAGAAAAAATGACCCATAATGGACGCATGGGAGAAACCAACAGAATTTCCATTGTCCCCATTTCCTTTTCTTTCACAATAGCCACGGCTGTCATCATGGCTGAAATTAAAAGTAGAATCATTGCCATTACTCCGGGAACAAAATTATATTCTCCTTTTAACTGAGGATTGTACAACATTCTCGTTTCAACAGCAATATTCAAAGGGATTTTAACCGTTTGGTTAAGACCCATTTGGTAATCAGCAATAATAGCCGAAGCGTATGATGAGACCGTAGTCGCCGTATTCGGGTCACTGGCATCAGCGATTAATTGGATTTGGGCTTTGCCTTGATGCTCAAAATTATCTCTAAAATTGGGCTGAAAAACAACTGCTAATTTGATTTTACCACTTCTAAAAGCTTCTTCAATTTGGCTCAAAGAATGAATCGTTCTTTCTATTTCAAAATACTGACTGGCTTCTAATTTATGAATGATTTCTTGGGTATAGTTGTCATTTGAATCATCTAAAACAGCAATTTTACTATCTTTTACCTCATTTGTAAGCGCAAAGCCGAATATCAGAATCTGCGCAATCGGCATTCCAAACAAAACAAAAAGCGATTTTCTATCGCGTGAAATATGATAAAACTCCTTTTTTACAAGGGAAAAAAATTGTTGCATGACTTTTTGTTTATTTCAGATTCCAAATTCCAGATTCCAGATTCCAGATTTCAGATTTCAGATTTCAGATTTCAGATTCCAGATTTAAACGTGCGAATACTAACTGGTGAAATCTGAAATCTGAAATCTGAAATTTGAAATTTGAAATCTGAAATTTGAAATCTGAAATCTGAAATCTGGAATCTGGAATCTAAAATTTGAAATCTGAAATCTGAAATTTAAAATCTGGAATCTGAAATTTGAAATCCACTAATCCGAGCGTTTTGCCTGTCTTGCTAATTTTAAAAAGACTTCATCCATCGAATTGGCACCTAAATTTTGCTTCAATACTGAGGGGGTATCCAATGCCTCAATCACACCATCCACCATGATAGAAACGCGATCGCAATATTCAGCCTCGTCCATATAATGCGTAGTGACAAATATAGTTGTACCGATTTCCGCCGCCGCATAAATCATTTCCCAAAAAACCCGCCTTGTTACAGGGTCAACACCGCCCGTAGGCTCATCCAAAAATACAATTTTAGGCTCATGCAAAATCGCCACTGAAAACGAAATTTTCTGCTTCCAACCCAAAGGTAACGAACTCACCCGCTTATTAATGGCTTCTTCCATATTGAGGTGGTGCGCCATAAAATCTATCTTTTCCTTGATTAATTTAGAAGAAAGCCCATAAACACCTCCGTAAAAACGCATATTTTCTTTCACAGTCAAATCTTCATACAAGTTGAATTTCTGACTCATGTAACCGATATTCTTTTTAATCTCCTCCGTTTCCGTGTACACATCAAAGCCCGCAACGGTCGCCTCTCCACTCGATGGAATACTTAAACCACAAAGCATCCGCATGGCAGTGGTTTTACCTGCCCCATTCGCTCCTAAAAAGCCGAATATCTCACCTTTATACACCTCAAAAGTCACTGCATTGGTGGCAATGAAATCCCCAAAGCGTTTGGTGAGTTTATCCGTTTTTATGACAATTTCTTTCATTTTTGTACCGTAGCGCGGAACTCCAGTTCCGATTTAAATTGTTTAAAACCACTGTTTCGTTCTTAATTTAAAAAGCGGAACTGGAGTTCCGCACTACATGAGAGCCATAAAACAATCTTCAATGGATGGTTCTATCGCATTGATTTCCAATCTTTTATGCTGCTTTTTAATTAAAAACTGAATCACTGCATCAGCATCGTTATAGCCTTTTTTAAAAGTTAAATGATGGGCATCACCGAAAGCAAAACACGTTTCTGTATGCTCAAATAAACGCAAATCATTGAGCAAACGGAACATCTCTTGACCCCGAACAGCCCACAGTGGTCTGTCAAATTTGCGGATAATACTGAGGGGGGTATCGATGTCCAAAATATGCCCATTTTGAATCAACGCTACCCTATCACACAGGCTCGCTTCATCCATATATGGCGTAGAAACAAGGATTGTGATGCCTTTTTCTTTCAATTTTCGCAACATTTCCCAAAATTCCTTTCTCGAAACGGCATCCACACCCGTGGTCGGTTCGTCTAAAAAAAGGACTGAAGGCTTGTGTATGAGTGCGCAACACAGGGCTAATTTCTGTTTCATACCGCCCGACAACTTACCTGCTCGGCGCGTTTTGAAAGGCTCTATTTGAACATAAATATCTTTGATTAAATCATAATTTTCTTCAATTGTGGTGTTAAAAATGGTCGCAAAAAAATTCAAATTCTCTTCTACTGTCAAATCTTGATAGAGGGAAAACCTGCCTGGCATATACCCTACTCTCTTGCGAATGTCTTTCATATTTTTCACCACATCGAAACCATCCACCGAGGCTGAACCGCCTTCAGGCAGCAAAAGCGTGGTCAAAACACGAAAAAGAGACGTTTTACCAGCCCCATCCGGACCAATTAAACCGAATAATTCGCCTTTTTCTACTTCAAAACTGATGTCTTGCAAGGCTATTATTTTACCTTTTTCGTAGGTCTTGACTATATTTTTGACAACAACGGATTTCATTTCTCCAATTTAAAGTGCTACCGACATTTCTCCCCTCTGGGGCGATTACCTAAGTAGTTAAAGTTTTACTTCTCCAAACATGCCGATTTTCAAAAAAC
>JANMYC010000655.1:0-2309 GCA_031381715.1 Saprospiraceae bacterium | reverse complement strand
ACACACCGCCATCCGTCAAAACGCCATCACAATCAGTCAGCAACAGCTTTATTTTACGGGCTTTTTCTATTAAAACATTATCCATTTTCAACTTTCCATTTTCAATTAAATCGCTGTCCATCCGCCATCCACCACCAAATTGGCACCTGTCATATACGCACTCGCTTCACTCGCCAGAAAAATCAACGCGCCTTGATAATCATCGGCATTAGCCATTCTGCCCAAAAGCGTTTTAGCAGCATAGTTTTTATAAAAAAAATCGTCTTGTCCGTTCTCAACACCGCCGGGAGAAAGCGTGTTCACTCACCCCTTTATGCCCCCAATACGCAGCTAAAAAGCGGGTAAAGTTGATAACTGCTCCTTTTGTCGCTGGGTAAGCCGCCGATTTGAAGAAAGTCTGCACGCCCTTCCCGAGCAAATCGGGACTTCCTTCGGGCGCAGGTTTTCTATAAATGGATTGGTCGGGACCTACGATGCCATAAGTGGAAGCCACATTGATAATACTGCCCCTACCCTGCTCCGCCATCACCGTCCCGAACACTTGCGAACAGAGAAAAACGCCCGTGACATTTACCTCCAATGACTTTCTGAAAGCCTCAACAGGATAATTTTCAAAAGCTGATAAATGCGCTGCCATGGCTGGATTTTCAAACATATCGTTGATAGCGGCATTATTGACGAGTATATCTATTGTTTTATACTTCTTTAAAATCTTCCGTTTGGCATCCTGTAAATTATTTTCATCCGTCACGTCAATGCTGATTCCGAAGTGCTTTTTACCTAATTTTTGAGCAAAATCCTTACAATTTTCTTTATTCATATCAGCAATTATCACATTTGCGCCTGCCATTGCCAATGCTTCACAATGCTTTTTACCGATTAAACCCAATGCGCCCGTAACGATAGCAGTTTTATTTTTTAATGAAAATATTTTCATACCCCGTCAATATTTTACGCTTTTGCCAATGTTTTTTTAGCTGGTTTGATATTATAATCGGACACTTTTCTGAAAACAGGTTCAAGAGGTTGACCTATTAAAAACGATTTCACATCGTTGCTTTCAATGGCTTCTTTCACTATTGGCAACACTTCTGCATAGGCTTTTAGGGTATATTGAATATCCATGTGCGTATGGCTATACATCATATTATGAAAACCTGCCCATAAAATGCCCCGTTTTATCATTTCCTGCTGCATCAAGGCTTTGACCTCTAAACCGTTTCCAGCTTCGGGCGTGAAAGTGACCATCGAACGGCAATTGTAGCCAATGCACTTTGTGTAGCGTTCCATACCCAATTTTTCAACCAGTTCGTTATACCCTTTTTTCAAAATGCTGCCTTTTTCATCGAGATTTTGAGGTACTTTTTTATCCCTTAATTCTTCGATAGTAGCAATACACGCCGCAAGAGATAAAGCCTCGCCGCCAAAAGTAGTATAGCTAAATACTTCTTTATTAAAAAGCTCCATCACATCGGCACGACCCGTCAAAAGGGCAATCGGCATACCATTGGCGCAAGCTTTTGAAAACACGGCTAAATCTGCTTTTACATTAAAATACTCTTGTGCACCGCCCAAAGCAATGCGGAAACCCGTCCACATTTCATCAAAAATCAAGAGCGTACCGTTATGCTGACAAGCTTCGGCGAGTTCTTTTAAAAAGCCTTCTTTGGGCTTTTCAAAGATAAAAGGCTCCAAAATAACGGCTGCTACTGAGGGGTCAAGTGCCGCTTTGAGGCTTTTAATATCATTATATTCAAAGGTGTAAGTAAGATTTTGTACATCCTCAGGCACACCTGCGTTGCGGCTTGTGATGCCGATATACCAATCATGCCAACCATGATAACCGCAGCAAAACACCTTATCACGTCCCGTAAAAGCCCGTGCTACCCGCACCGCTGCCGAGCAAACGTCTGCGCCCGTTTTTGAAATTTTTACCGCTTCTGCGTTGGGGATAATGTCGCAAATCAACTCAGATAACTCTACCTCCAAAGGGTGCATTAACGAAAATGTAATGCCATTTTTCAACTGTTTGCGAATAGCTTTATTGACCTTTTTATCTGAATATCCCAATGATAGGGGTCCTATGGCTGCATTAAAATCAATGTATTCGTTACCATCTACATCCCATACTCGACAACCTTCGCCCTTCACCAAATACTTGGGCGCAACGCCTTTTGTGAATTGCCCCGGTCCCTTTGCAAGGGTTTGAGTAACAGGTTTTTGCACCTTCAAAGCGCGTTCATATAATTTATCAGACTTCTCAATTGAAGGGTATTTTTTATTGAATTTGACTTTGTTAGGCATTTTTA
>JANMYC010000648.1:0-2439 GCA_031381715.1 Saprospiraceae bacterium | reverse complement strand
CGTAGGGTCTTCAATCAGTTCCTTAACTTTTACAAGGAATGTCACGGAAGTAGAGCCATCAATAACGCGGTGGTCATAACTCAATGCCAAATACATCATTGGACGGACAACTACTTGACCACCAACAACTATTGGACGGTCTTTTATAGCGTGCAAACCGAGAATTGCAGATTGTGGTTCATTGATGATAGGCGTACTCATGAGTGAGCCGAAAACACCGCCGTTCGTGATAGTGAACGTACCACCTTGCATTTCTTCTAAAGTCAGTTTACCATTTCGCGCTTTTTCAGCCAAAGCTTTTAATGCTAATTCAAATTGAGCGAAATTAAGGCTTTCTACATTTTTAATGGGCGGCACTACCAAACCAGTAGGTGTTGAGATTGCCATTGAAATATCCACGTAATCGTTGTAAATAAAATCAGTGCCGTCAATCATTGCATTTACATCGGGCATTTCCAATAAAACTTTAGCGCAAGCTTTAGCGAAAATGGACATAAAACCGAGTTTAACGCCGTATTTTTTAACGAATCTATCTTGATATTTTTCACGCAAAGCCATTACCGCCGACATATCCACTTCGTTAAAAGTAGTCAACATAGCGGTATTATTTTTAGCAGAAACAAGGCGTTTTGCAATCGTTTGACGCATACGGCTCATTTTTTCACGGCGTACATTGCGGCTAAATGCTGTTGGTGGCGCTTGTACTGAGGGGGTGGTTGGTTTTGCCTCAGTTTTAGGTGCTTCTGCTTTTGGAGCGGGTGCAGCGGGTTGTGCAGAGGCTGCTTTCAACGCATCTTCTTTTGTTATACGACCATCTCTTCCTGTTCCTTCTACGTTTTGAGCACCGCTTTCAGCTATTATTTTAGCCGCTGCGGGTGAGGGTGTACCAGTAGCATAATTAGCAGTAGCGGGTGCAGCTGGGGCAGCAGGTTGAGCCACTTCGGCTTTTGGTGCGGGTGCAGACGCTGGAGCAGCAGTAGCACCGGCAGCTGATGTGTCTATGGTAGCGATGACATCGCCAATTTTTAAATCAGAACCTTCAGTAGCTATATGTTTGAGCTTTCCTGCCACTTCAGCAGGTAATTCTAAAGTAGCTTTATCAGACTCGAATTCGCAAATAGGTTCATCGAGAGATACCATTTCACCATCCGCTTTGAGCCACTGAGAGAGTGTCACCTCCGTAACCGATTCCGCAATAGCGGGTACTTTTATTTCTATAACAGCCATAAAATATCAATTTTTTAACACCCAATACTCAGGGGTGTTGTTTTCAAAAAAACGCATACAAAAGTCTATATATGTTCTTAGAAAAACAAGTAAAAGACAGTCTTTTTTAAATAAAAAAAAGTGCCGTACCAATGAAAGTACAGCACCCGTTATTTTCTGTTTTGCTTGTAATAATCTGTCTATTATTTACGAGAAGCCGTAATCGCTGTTTTTTGCATTTTATACTCGTATAATTTCGCTGGCGCACCATTTACTGATGAGTTCGCGATAAACATTGTACCTTCTTCATCAAAGGCAATACCTTCAGGCATTAAATGGTGTTCTTTTTTCAATTTCGTCATCTCAATAATTTCGCCCTGTGGATTCAACGTAACCAATGTATTATTAAGTGCTGAAAGAACGTGTAAATTGCCAGTCATTGGGTTAATAGCTACGCTTGTAGGTGCGAAATCAAAACCTTTTGTAGAAGCTTTTTCCACATAATCCGAGCGCAATCCTAAGTATTGTTTTTCTTTTTTACCAGATAAAAATTCTTTAAACGAAGCTAAAGAAATCTCATACACTGGCTCCGGGTTCGTCAGAGCAGTTTTTACATCAAAAGCGTAAATTTGTCTCGAAAATTCCCCTTCTTTTTGTCCCTTAGCACAAATCAAAAGGCGATCGTTCGCAATGTCATAAGCTAAACCTTGAAGGTTGGCAGTGCGTGGCAAGTTGGTTTTCAACATTTTCACCGTTCTTTGTGCACCTTTCAAGTTAGAAATCTTGTAGAGCTGACCGTTGCTTTTAAGAGCATAAGCATCATTACCTACCATCTCGATAGCTTGAAATTCACCTTCAGTAACGAAAAACGTACTTGAAGCAATTTTTCCACTTTTTTTGTCAATCATGTAAATTTTTCCTTCTTCTTCTTGAATACCAGCCACTACCTTAGGGTCATTGGTTGGACTCAATCCTGAAATTTTCTTTACAACATCATCCAGCTCGAAATAAGCGTATGGATAAGCCATGTCATAAGGAAAATTAGAAGGCGGTTCGGGGTTGTAAAATGGCTGATCTGTGGCTGGGTCATTTGTGGCATATGCCATCGTGCTAAGCAGTACAGCCGCTGATAATAAAGCGTTTTTTAAAGTCATAGATTACCGACAGATTTTATGGTTAAAAGAATAGTTAGATTCGGCTTTTAGTAATTACAAAACTGTACCAAAAAATAAC
>JANMYC010000584.1:0-6241 GCA_031381715.1 Saprospiraceae bacterium | reverse complement strand
AAAGGGTGACTTTAATGTCTTTTTTGTAATTTGGCAGTAGGTCTGTTAGTTTTTTCAAGTGTTCCACTGCATGATAATAGTCAAGTGTTTCAACAATTTTATCCGCACTGACCCCCAAGTCTATCAAGAATTTTTTAGCGTTGTTCCAAATCCACAATGCCCCATCCGCAATGAACTGAACCTCTTTTACTTCGCTGATATTCAATGCTTTAAGATATTGACCGAGTAAACTAAATAACGATTCTTCGGTAATTGTGGCGTCATAAATAGGCAACTCTTTACGTTCTATTTTGCCCCTTTCATCAATGATACTTATGACAAATAATTTAGGCTCTTTCCATGGTGTCTCAAATTTGTAATGTGTCCCTTGCTCGTTCAATACTTGACCATACTGACGTGTGCGAATCCGTCCTCCGTCCGTACTGAGGATGACCCGTTTGCCCTTAACTGTCTCGCCACTATCCAACATACTCGTCACCCGATTTGCTAAACATTTCTTGGAAACCGATAAACTTAGGCTTCTAATACGCTCTAAATTACACCCTATTTGTAAGCCATCAAGTACTTCTTTTACTATCGAAAATGAACCACACAAAACCGAAAATTTACTCAATTGACTATAATAACTCGGACTCGCATAGTTGATAACTCCCCACATCCGAAAACTTACATGCCGACTCCCAACTAAATCATTGGGTACAACCCGAGCATACTCCGTTTTGACTTTTATGTACGTCCCTGTCCGTAATTGTAACCAAACTGACCGCTTTTGCAATTTTCCCATTCGTTGACTCGACGCTACCGCTTTTACTTTTGAGGCAAATTCAGCACTTTCCAGAACTGATTCTATCAATTCTTTCGCTATTTTATCATAAATTTCTGTCATAACGAATTGATGTAATGATTCCTCCAATCCATATAAACCTTCATTTTGTAACACTTTTTTATACTTTTCGATGTCTATTCCTAACTTTTCTACTAATTTTGTTATTGAGAGTAAGAGAGTTTGTTTAATAATGTTTTTTGACAACTCAATATTAATCTTCTTTTACTCTCTTTTTTTAATTTAGGGGACAAATCGCTTTTGCGCCATGTCCAATTTTAGTGAGGACTGCGACACGTGCCACAGCTTTGAGCTGTGGCACGTGTTTCTTTTTTAACAACTCAATTAAGCATTAGCACTAAATTTGATAAATTTTTCAAATTAAAGTTGTAAAACCAAAATTAAATTTTTAATTTACGACTTTAATTTAAAAATCTATTATGATAAATCGTGCCGTTATTCAGAAAATATTAGAAGATGCCGCTTATTTTCCCGTTTTGAGTATAATTGGGCCTCGACAAGTAGGGAAAACGACATTAGCCAAGAGTTTACAAGCACAGCTGGGTAAAGAAACACTTTATCTCGATTTGGAACTCGATGAAGATGCCCGCCTTTTAGAACAACCCACCCGTTTTTTTCAACAAGAATCAGATAGGTGTATCATCATTGATGAAATACAACGTGCTCCTCATCTCTTTGCTTTGCTTCGGGCTATAGTTGACCAGAAGCGAGAGCCTGCTCGTTTTTTGCTTTTAGGTTCAGCATCACCGTGGTTGCTGCGCCATTCATCAGAATCGTTGGCAGGTCGAATAGCTTACACAGAACTGACTCCATTCTGTTTAACAGAGTTATCATCTGAAATCACCTTATCAACGCATTGGTTTCGAGGAGGCTTTCCGAATGCTTTATTGGCCCCATCTGATGCACTCTGTGGCAGATGGTTAGAAAACCTAATCAAGACTTTTGTGGAACGTGATGTACGGCTTTTAGGCTATGAACTGGCTCCAGCAGCTTTGTCTCGTTTGATAAGCGTATTGACTTCAGTACACGGTAATTTATTGAATATCAGTGATTTATCACGCACTTTAGGCGTTTCGCAACCGACAATAAAGCATTATTTGGATATTTTGGAGGGAGCTTTCCTAATTGCCCGTTTACAACCTTATTATGTCAACACGACTAAACGCCTTGTGAAGTCACCAAAATTATACATTCGAGATTCAGGTATTTTACATCGTTTATCGAATATCGCTTCCAGTACCGATATGCTTAATCATATTATCGCGGGTGCATCTTGGGAGGGCTACGTTATTGAGCAAATACGGCGGCACACTTTTCAAAGGTGGGAATATTATTTTTATCGAACCCAAAAAGGAGCAGAAGCTGATTTGATGTTGATTGCACCCAATGGGAAAAAAGTTATTATTGAAATAAAATTGAGTAATGCCCCCTCAGTATCCAGGGGTTTTCACGAAGTTGTAGCGGATATTATGCCCGACTTTCGGTATGTTATAACACCCGACAGCCGCAATTATCAAAAAGATGATGGACTACATATTATATCGCTTCGAGATTTTTTAGAGCAAGAGATAATTCGCATAGAGAATTTATCATCTTGATAATCAAATGTAAAATTTTAACCAAATGGAAAAGCTAAGGCATTATTTTGAAAACATTGGCTTCAAGGACGAAGGTTTAGATACAATCTTGAATGCGTTCTCCTTAAAAGCATATAAAAAAAACGACTATTTCATCGAAGAAGGCAAAACGAGTAAACATATCGGCTTTCTGGAAAGCGGTATGTTTCAATATTATGTCCTAATAGACGGCGAAGAAAGGACGACTTACGTGTCTATTGAAAACACTTTCGTTTCTTCTGTCATGAGTTTTGTCAGTCAGACACCCGCCCGTGAGTCAGTCCGTGCTTTGACCGACGGACAAGTCTGTTTGATTAGCAGAATTGACCTTAAAAGGCTCGCCAATGAAATCCCAGCTTTCAAGGATTTCTATATTGGTCTTTTAGAATGGGCAGTTTGCGGTATTGATAATAGTCGCCAAGACCTTATCGTTTTGACCGCCGAGCAACGATATGATAAAATGCTGCGAGAAGAACCCCATCTTTTACAACAAATTCCCTTACAATATTTAGCTTCTATGCTTGGTGTTACGCCTCGTCACCTTAGTCGTATCCGAAATAATATTCGATAGAAAACATAGTTGGGAAATTTATTTCCCGACTACGTTTTAGACATTTGTCTAATAGTCTCGAAATCCTGCCTCCTACCTTTGTATCGCCCTTTAAAATAAGAGGGCATAAAAAGGTACAGGTTATGAATAATTTAAAAAAATATTTTGAAAGCAACAAATTTGCAGGTGAAGATTTGGATAAAATCCTCAATGCTTTTTATCTAAAAGAATTTAGAAAAAGCGATTTATTTGTAGAATATGGTCAATCAATCAAGCACTTGGGTTATGTGGAAAGTGGTGTGTTTCAATATTACATCTTAGATAATAACGAAGAAACCACAACTTATGTAGCAACTGAAAATACCTTTATTGCTTCATTGTTGGGCTTTTTTAACGAAGTTCCTGCACAAGAAAACATCCGAGCCTTGATTGACGGGCGTGTTTGGTTGATAACTAAAAGTTCCCTTACGAGACTTACCAACGAGATTCCCAAATTCAAAGATTTTTATATTACTATTTTAGAATGGCATATCTGTGCCATTGATAAAAGTCGCAACGAGCTCATCATGCTCACCGCAGAGCAACGGTATAATAAAATGCTACGAGAAACGCCTCAACTTTTAGAGCATGTTCCTTTACAATACATAGCGGCTATTCTTGGCGTTACGCCACGACATTTGAGCCGAATTAGAAAAGTTTTCCCCTAAAATATTTTAATAGACATTTGTCCAGTTGCATCGAAATATCTGCCCATACCTTTGCATCATCAATTATTAATTAACCCTTCAATATTTAATAATGAGTATAGAGCTTTTTTTTCAAAAAATCAGAACCTATCATAACATTTCTGAAAACTCGGAACTGGAGTGGACAAAACTATTGCGTTCAAAAACGTTTGATAGAGGGGATTATTTTGTTAGGGAGGGTCAGTCTCCTAAAGAAGTATCATTTGTTGTTAAAGGGCTTTTTTATCAGTCATACACATCTGATACAGGAGATATTGTCATTAAAAATTTTTTTTCTGAACAGAGGCTTGCTGCATCAGTAGGCGCAATGTTAAGTAATACGCCAAGCGTGTATAATATAGTGGCGATAGAAAAAAGCACTGTTTTAACCTATAATTTTCTTGAATTTAAAAATTTAGCAAATAAGCATATTGATATTGCCGCATTTTATATAAAATACATGGAGGTTCATTGGATTATTGAAAAAGAACCATTTGAAATTTCACTGCGCCATTTCGATGCTAAAGTCAGGTATGAAGAATTCCTAAAAAAATATCCACAACTGGTAAAACGATTGAAAAAACACCACATCGCTTCTTATTTAGGAATTACACCAACACAGTTAAGCAGGATATGCAAATAAATAGTTGTTTTTCTCAACTTATGTAAAGGCATACATAAAGAATTTTCATTTCCTCAACATATGTACAAGGAATCCTCTGAATACCATCGTTTCTTTGTATCATCAATTAAAAATAAAGTCAAATGAAAATTGTATTGCTTTTAATTCGATTTATTCTTTTAGCAATTTTCTCATTGCTTTCACCATTTTCACCGACATACATAAACTTCCTTTTGGGGTAGTATTATTTATGTTTTAAATTCTAAACCACATGAAAAGTATTAAAAAAACCGCAATGGTCATCATTGCATTAGCCTTCTTTATGCCCTTACTTTTTAACGCTTGTGCTATCCATCCCACCGCTTGGAAGCCCGCTTTAAAACCTGATTTTACTGGAACAACCGCCCTCAATGAAAAGCTAACAACATCTCAAAAAATAGCTCTTGACGGTTGGTATGGACCAGAAGATATTATTTTTGATAAGGAGGGCAATATGTATTGTGGTATCCATCGCAAAGCCGATGATTTTAGCGATGGCAGGATTTTGAAAATAGACAACACAGGTAAAATAGATATTTTTTACAACGCCCATTCATGGATTGCGGGTTTGCATTTTGATGCCAATGAGAATTTAATTGCCTTGAGCCATAAAGAAGGATTGATAAGTATCAGCCCCGAAAAAAAGGTGACAGTATTGGCAAGCAAAGACGAAAAAGGCAAACCCTTCTTTATGCTTAATGGATTGGATATTGCTTCGGATGGAAAAATCTATTTTTCTAATACATCTGACATTGCGTCTTACACCATAAAATATGGTCGAAAAATGATTATGGAGATGAAGCCAATAGGCGGATTCTATTGTTACGACCCCCAATTGAATACTGTAAAAACACTCATCGAAGGCACTTATTTTGGCAATGGTGTTGTTTTGTCAAAGGATGAAAACTATGTTTTAATGGTTGAAACGACCAAATATAGGGTTTTGCGTTTTTGGCTTAAAGGCGATAAAGCTGGGCAAATAGATACATTTATGGATAATCTGCCAGGCTTTCCCAATGGTATTTCCATCAGAGAAAATGGTACTTATTGGCTTGGATTCTCAACCAAACGCAATGATGCTTTGGATAAAATTCATCCAAAAGTGGGCATGAAAAAGTTTGTCTATGGCTTGCCTAATTTTCTACAACCTAAGGCAGACAAATTCGGAATGGTGATGAATGTCTCGCAAGAAGGCGCAATACTTCAATCCTTTTTCGATACAAAAGGAACTATCATGCCCGAAACGGGAGCTGTCAAAGAATACAATGGCTACCTATATCTTGGTGGAGATGTCGTCCCACACATTGGCAAATACAAGTTGAATGACGCTTCGGATCAATTAGGAATTAAAAATTAAAAATGTATAGTATTGACAATCAATCTTTTATTCTAAAATAGACCCCCTCCCGACTATCTCGGGATGTGCCATCAGTCATGCCTTTGGCTTGATGGAGCGAAACGCACCATATTTTCATCAATTTCTTATTAATCAATAATTAAAACAATCAAAATGAAACAGTTAATCATTGTTATGCTATTATTAGCATCAGCCACCGCTTTCTCACAAAACCGTTTTTCAAAAAATGAATTCAGTGTTAATGGATTTCGCAATCCCTCAATTGGATTAGAATATCGCATGAAAAATATGTCTGTTCATGCAGGTTACTACGTCACCGCCTTGCAATCGGGTATCACAACAAAATTTACCAAAGTCGGCTTAACCGCTTGGTTTCTGCCTGTTGGCAAAAAGGAAAACCCGTCCTCTTTTTATGCAGGTGCGTCCTATCTGCGCGGCATGAATCTCGATTATAACAAAGAAAATTCACTTGGTTTGGAGGCTGGTTT
>JANMYC010000571.1:0-2362 GCA_031381715.1 Saprospiraceae bacterium | reverse complement strand
GTTTCTATTGGAAGTCAAGAGATTTCCCAGAAAAATAAGACTTATGATGATAAGTATTGCTGTCATTTTTATTCGTTTTGTTGTTTTTAAATAGATTTTTAACTCCCACATCCTCCGCAACCGCCGCATCCACCACCACATCCTCCCCCTCCGTCGCCGCTTGAGCCACCGCAGCCACTTGATGCACCACCGTCGCCATGTTGTTTAGGAGGTTGGAAGGCAGTATTTATGGATCGCCAATCATTTGTCATATTGATGGTTATGCCTACGAGAGCTAATTGCCAACTAAGGTCATTTTCGTTGCTTTGTACTTGGTTTTCGGTAGAAAATACTGAGGGGGTAAAGCGTTTGTGAAAAACATTGCGCCAAACCTTTAAGCTATTGACTTGTGAAAGCACAATGTATGTTATGCTCGTTATCGCTGTTGTAGCTATTAAAAATCCGATGGGTTTATGAAAAGAAGCGCCCTCAATGACCCTTGCTGCGCCTACCACTATGAAAATTATGAGCAATGGGACACTTTTATTACTTGTTACTTGGTTCAGATAACCTTTATCGTTGAGTTCTTTTTCGATAAAAAGGCTTGTGGTTTTCATCGAATTTTTTACAAAATCAATGCTTATTTCAGATTTTTCAAGCGTTTCTATGATTTTTTGAAGTGGATTGCCTCTTTTAGTGTTTTTATTGGGATTTTTAAATTCAATTGAATTTTCCGTTTTATTAAAAGAGCAATTTGGTAAAGCTTCGTGTAAAGCTGTGATTGTTATACGGCTTTCTCCTCCCGATAACCAAGCACCGAAATAAGGTGAGAGTGAGTTAGAGAAATTAAGACTGGATTCGTCGGCATTTTCTTTTATGGCTCTGTTTTCATAGACTTTTGACATCACTACTGTTAGCCCCAAGATGATGAAAAACCATATAAAAAGACTTCCTTGGATTAAAAATGGGAATAGGACTCCGATGCCCATTATGGCTGCTAATCCGTAACCGGCCCATCTTAGAATCGTTTGATTATTTTCTATCTGAGTAGGGTAATATTCAGCTTCATTTTTATCAATATTGGGCAATAAAAGTGGTGAATCATCAGGCAAATATGCTGCTGGATTAAAATTTAAAGGGTAATTCCATATATCCGTGGGCGGTATTTCCTCGAAGATGTGGATGTAATTTTCAAGTGTTGTTCGATACCAGTCATTGTGTTTTTGGGCTTCATTTTTACCGCCTTTTGAAGGGTGATGGTGGAGTTGAAACCCTAAAACATTGGGGCAGAAATCATTCCAGTAGTTTTGGGTGTAAGTCAAGTGAAGATGCCAAGCTTCATCTACAATGGGCGAAGGCGATGCGCCATCGGGTAAGGTAGCGCAAAGGAAAACGAATTTTTTGTACTCAGCAATCACTCTGAGAGCGAAATCCTCAGTCCATTTGTTTTCTTGGGCGAGCTTTTTTGAAAATGGGAACTCTGAAATCGGGTCATCTAATTTGAAAGTGGCTATTTTTTGCCAGAGTTCAATGTGTTGTTGGGTTTTCATGTGTTTTAAAATTAATTGATTTAAAAAATTATGTCTTCTAATTTGAAATAGGATTTAATTAAAAGCTTTTCACTATTTCTATGTCAAAATTCGGTTTTAATTCAACTCGTTTTTAAAGCATTAGATATACGGTTGAAGTATTTTTAAAATTTTGGATAAACGAAATATCTGTCCCATATATCCGAAATACTGAGGGGTATATCCGATAAAAGGATTTTGTACTTGGGTAAAATTGTATTTTGTGCATTAAACTTTTAATAGAAATGGAATCGAAACATACAAGGGTTAAAATATTTGGGCAGGTGGTTTTTAACCAAGATGATTATAAATATCATTTTTGCTTTTGGGTGGTCATCTACATTTTGCATTTTATCAATTTCGCTTTTACGGATATCGAGCCCAATTATTGGGATTCGATGATTACGGCGAATTTGACGATTATTACTACGTCTATTGTCTCCTATTTGCATACTTATTTCCTGTTGCCCCGCACCTTAGGTAATCCGCGATTGACGGAAACAGTGGCGTTAACTATTTATTTAACCTTTACTTTTCTGCTCATTTTTATAGGGGCTGAAATGTTTGAAATGCTGAATAATACGGGTTGGTTGGGCAATTTAATCAGTCAAAAAAATAGCCGTTGGGAACGTAATTTGCCTGAAACGGTTTTTAATATGTATTTGCTCACGGGCTTGGTGTACGTGCGTAAATGGTTTCACAACAGTGAGGAATTGCGTTTGCGAAATGAACTTCTCGGTAAAGAAAATCAACTACTTTCTACGAATAAAGAGCTGCTTGAAAAAGAAAGTCAACTGAATCTTTACAAACTCCAA
>JANMYC010000554.1:0-2564 GCA_031381715.1 Saprospiraceae bacterium | reverse complement strand
TAATTGGTATATCGCTTACTTTTATGTCTATTTTTCGATATTTTTAGATAGATTTTTCGGATATTGCGAGTAATAAATATACGTGAATTGACAATTTATGCGTCATCCTTATTTCTATTCAAAGGATCAAACAAGAGCGAAAGTGATTGACGATGCGTGAAATATTTGTACATCCAATTGATGAAAACAATGATTTTATTCTTAAACCCAATGAGTAAAAACAGGTGTAAGGTCATCCAAATTATCCACGCAAAAAATCCTTGAAAACTCCATTGGGGTTTTGCCAAATCAACAACTGCTTTGTTTCTGCCCACGGTTGCCATGCTGCCTTTGTTGACATAAATGAACGGTTTAATATCTTTCAGTTCTGCCATCAATTTGAAATTATGGGCAATGTTCAAAGCTTGGTCAATGGCAACACTTGCCAATTGGGGAAATCCTTTTGGGTGCGATTCCGTTTCGATGAACGCAATATCACCGACGGCATATACATTATCGAGGGAAACAACTCGATTGTAAATATCCGTTTTGATTTGGTTGGATTTTGTCACTAAATTTAGGTCAATTCCCGTTGGCATATTGCCTTTCACACCCGCCGCCCAAATCACCAAAGTTGATTCAATTTCAGTTCCGTCTTGCAAATGAATCCGTTTGCCATCATAGTCTTTTACGATGGTGTTTACCCGCACCGTTACACCCATTTCCTCTAAATATTCTTTCGATTTCAAGGAAGAAGCGGCACTCATATTGGCTAATAGTTTGGGGCTACCTTCCAAAAGAAAGACGTGCATTTTGGTAAAATCTAATTCGGGATATTCGGCGGGCAGCGAATCTCTTTTCATTTCTGCCAATGCCCCACTCAACTCCACGCCAGTAGGTCCACCGCCCACAATGACGACTGATAAAAGTTTTTCGCTTTTAGCCAATTTGGAGGAAACGGCATCTTCAAAATGTTGCAACAAGGAATTGCGAATTTGCAAAGCCTCCCACGTTGATTTCATCGGGAAAGTTTGCGCCTCAAGGGTTTTGTTGCCAAAATAATTAGTGATTGCACCCGTGGCAATTACCAAATAGTCATAGTCAAAATTGCCGCAAGTTGTTTCTAATGTGTTGTTTTGCGTGTCAATATTTATAACTGTACCCAAACGAATACTCACGTTTTTACTTTTTTTAAACATGTGGCGCAAGGGGAACGAAATATTACTCGCATCCAAACTTGCCATAGCCACTTGGTAAAATAGGGGTTGAAACTGGTGGTAATTATTTTTATCAATGAGGGTAATACAATAATTTGGGTCATTATTGAGGGTTCGTGCCAATTTTAAACCCGCAAAACCAGCACCGATGATGACGATTTGTTTTTTATGATTCATCCTAAAATTGTTATGATAATCCCTTGTTCTGTATTCAACTGAGCATTTTCACGATTTTTTTGTCCATATTTACTGCGATACCATTCGCTGGTACTTTGCAACCTCATCCATAAAATCTTTACAATTTTTCGCATCATAGCTGTTTCTGCTTCTCCAAAAATGTATGATATGAGTAAATTATAATCATTATTTACCTCCATAAAATGGGCAAATAATTCAGAGTCTTGCTCACACAAGTCTTCAATAATATTGTACTTGCAGGCTACGCTACAATCGCAACAAGCTGTATCGCAATTTTCAATTTTGGGGTAACTCATATTTTGGTTTTTTAAATTGTAAGACTATCGCATTACATAATATCAGTTGAAAAGTGGCATATTTAAACTTCCTATATTCGTGGCAGTTGGACACCATCCCGAGAAGCGGAATTAAGAATTTAAAACATACTCTTAAAATTTATGCGGCTTCAACCAGTTCATCATACATGGATTTTATGATATTATGGTCGGCTTTTATCAGAGCATGTTGTGCATTTATCATTACTTGTTGTTCAAATCTTAAATTTTGCATATCGTCATCAAGCACGTTTTGGTACGTTTCAATGGCAATATTTTCACCATAATCGCACGAACTAAGTATACTTTTGCGGTCTTTACCAGTAATGGTAGCTTTTACATCCATCCAAACCCGAAAAAACTTACCCGTCAATCTTGTACTTTCCGTCGGTGTTCCGCCAAACCTAATGACTTCATTTACCAATTCTTGTTTGCATTTTTGGCTTGTTGTCATGAACTCGCTAAACAGGTCTTTCAAGTCTTGTTCTTCCGTTTCTTTAAAAGCGGTGTCGTAACCTTCTACTCTATCGTTATTGATTTGGATGAGGCTGTTCAACACGTCAATCATTTTGTCATTGTCCATTTTGAAATAGTTTTGTATAAATTAATTCTTTAGATTTCTTTTCAATCAGTTGTAAAAAGGCAAATAAGTATGGCGGAGACCAATTCTTTTAGTTTTTCGTAATTACTTAGTCAGATAGTCGCATACGCTCCGTTTAGCCACTGATAACACTGATATTGACTGGTTTTACACTGATTCACACGTAATTTTTTAAAAAATCAGTGTAAAATCAGTCGGTTTCAGTGTTATCAGTGGCTAAACGGAGCAACAGCGACTATCTGGCTAAGCAATTAC
>JANMYC010000521.1:0-2310 GCA_031381715.1 Saprospiraceae bacterium | reverse complement strand
ACTAATTAATGTCAACGAAACCTTTGTTTTATACCAACCCCACTTGAGCCAAAAATGCCTCTTTGTACTGATTTCCAATGGGAATTTTGACCTTTTCAACCATGACGTAATTGGCACCAATGGAATGCACCGCTTTTTTTGAAACAATAAAAGACCGATGAACGCGTAAATAATGGGGACTTAGCACCGTGAGTTCTTCTTCAAATTTAGAGAGTGGTGTGAGGGGATAGTAGGTTTTACCGTTTTTTAAAATGATTTTAGTGTAGTTTTTCATTGCTTCGCAGTACAAAATATCATTGATTAAAATAGGATAATTCTCTCCTTTGGATTTAATGAAAATTGATGGCTCAGATGGAGCGTTTTCAGATAAAATAGGAGAGGGAAGAGTTTCTCTATTCCTCAATCTTTCCATAGCCTTAGCTACGGCTTTCGCAAATCTTTCAAACAGAAAAGGTTTTAATAAATAATCCACGGCATTTAACTCGTAGCTTTCAATCGCAAATTCGGAATAAGCGGTTGTGAAAACAATGAGGGGCGCGTTTGGCAGTATTTTTACCATTGAAATGCCACTGATATTGGGCATACTGATGTCTAAAAAGACAATTTCAATGTTTTCACGGCTGATTTTTTCAATTGCTTCGGAAGCGTTTTTACATTCACCCGCGAACACCAAATGAGGTAATTGGGCGATATAGGTTTTGACTATTTTTCGGGCAATTGGCTCATCGTCAACGACCAAACAGCGGTATTTTTGAGCATTTATCATGTGTATTTGTTAAGATCAATTTTTAGTTTTACTTGAAAATAATTAGCTGTTTTTTCAACGTGCAATTCATGCAATCCATTGGGATATAAGACTTCTAAACGCCGCCTTACATTCTCTAAACCAATGCCACTTTTGTTGTAATCAATGCCTTTTTCATTGGTCAAGCAGTTATTTTTTACATAAAAATGCAAAATATTGTTGGTGGAAATGAGTAAGTTAATCTTAATTTTTACCACATCATCTTCTACATTCTTAGCGTGTTTGAAAGCGTTTTCTACAAATACGATAAAAACAAGCGGCGCGATTTCGAGTGCATCATTTGATTCTATTTTTGATGAAAAATCAAACTCCAAAGTATCCTCCAACCTAATTTTTTCTAACTCTATGTAATTTTTTAGATACTCAATTTCACTTAAAATGGGCACTGTGGCGTGATTGGTTTCATACAGCGAATAGCGCAATAATTCAGAAAGCCGCACCATTAACCCCGGTAATTTTTGCGATTGATCGACTGCCAGTCCATAAAAATTATTCATTGTGTTGAATAAAAAATGCGGTGAAATCTGAGCTTTTAAGTTCTGCAATTCCGTCTGGATTTGAAGCTGTTTTCGCTGATTTTCGTAATATTGTGTTACGAAATTGTCTTTGAAATACTTAGCCATTGTCAATGACATGAAAGTAATAAAGTATTTTGTGAGGGCATTTAAGAAGATATTCCACCAATTTGAATTGGTAAATTCAGGCAGCCCACCCAAATAAAAATGTTGAAAACGAATAATCAGCAAGATATAAACGACCCAAACCATCAAGCTGATTGTAAAATAAAGACTGTACTTCTTTTGTGTAAAAAAACGCTTATAAAGCCAGATTGTCGCATATACCAAGACGACGAAAGCCCCCTCAGTAATCAGCATGAATTCTAAGTAGATTTTATCGTAATACAAGATTGTAATGTAATAAGCTACGGCTCTTGAAGCAGCGTAAAGCAGCCAAAAACCTAAGTGCCAAAGCCATCTGTTTTTTATCAAGGCTTGTGTTATATCCTGTACTTTTATCAAGTTGATGATGATTTATGTGATTTTGATGACCATTAAAAAGCAAAAATACCGCCCCTTTTGATAAGCATTCAAGAACATGGACGAAACGCAAAATATCGGGATATAAATCATAAAAGCATCTTTTTTATCCACTTCGTCCTACATTTTCAATATCTATCCCTAAAAAGCCGCATTAGGCATTTCATCCAACATGGTAATGTTTTAAGGATTTTATTTGTTGAATATTTCAATAAAAATTAAAAACAATATCATGTTAAAACAACTTATTACCCCCCTCAGTATTGTAGCACTTTTAGCGTTCGGTTGTCATCAATCGGCACGAATAGCGGCAACATCAGCAACCGCTTCAAGTGAAACCAAAGGTAAAACGTTTGGTACACAAATCTCCGCAAAAGGAGCTGTTACCTACGATGGGCTGCTCTCAAAAATGGGCAAAGCCACTAAACTCGATAACGTAAAAGTGCAAGGTACGGTCGAAGGCGTTTG
>JANMYC010001214.1:0-3480 GCA_031381715.1 Saprospiraceae bacterium | reverse complement strand
CATTTACCTGTTGAAAAACAGAAAGAATTGATACATGGCTACTATGCGTGTATTTCCTACTTAGATGCCCAAGTTGGAAAACTTTTAGAGACGTTGAAAGCCGAAGGTTTGGATAAAAATACCATTATCGTCTTTTGGGGCGACCACGGTTGGCATTTCGGCGACCACAGCCTTTGGGCAAAGCACTCAAATTTCGAGCAAGCCACAAAAGCCCCTCTGTTGTTTTCCGTTCCAAAGGTGACACACGGCACAATCTATACCCAACCAACTGAATTTGTAGATATTTTCCCAACATTGTGCGACTTGGCAGGTCTTCCAACGCCTACGCACCTCGATGGCAAAAGCCTTGTGCCTGCCATGAAAGACAACACGGTAAAAATTAAGGATTATGCCATAAGTCAATATCCACGAGGCGGCAGTAATAAAGAACAAGGCAACAGTATCATGGGCTACTCGCTAAGAACGGAAAGGTATCGCTATACGGAATGGATGGGTTCTTATTTTACCACGGCAAAACCGTTTGATGAAAAACAAATCGTCGCCACCGAATTGTATGACTTGATGAATGACCCTAACGAAACTGTCAATATAGCCGTCAAACCAGAAGCTAAAAAACAGCTTAAAGACTTAGCGGATAAAATGCACGATTATTATAAACAACAGTATATCACGGCGGGAAAAATTAATTGATAAATAATTTTTTTACCCCCTCGGTATTTTAGGGATTTTCGGCAGTAATTTTCGCTTTTAAATGAACTAATTATTATGAAACAACCACTCTTTCTTTCATGCCTTTTCTTTTGGGCATTTTCAGCAATCGGGCAAAACAAAGATATTCCTAAACTACAAGCCCTCGCCACAAAAAATAAAATGAACGTGGTATTCATTTTAAGCGATGACCACCGCTATGATTTTATGGGTTTTACGGGTAAATTACCGTGGCTTAAAACGCCAAGTATGGATAAAATGGCGCGAGAAGGGGCTTATTTTAAAAATGCTTTTGTCACTACGTCTTTGTGTTCGCCCAGTAGAGCCTCTATACTGACGGGTCAGTTTTCACACGTTCATACGATAGTGGATAATGCGGCACCAGAACCCAAAAACCTTGTTTATTTTCCTCAATATTTACAGCAAAATGGGTATCAAACGGCATTTTTAGGCAAGTGGCACATGGGTGACGATACCGATAATCCGCGCCCAGGCTTTGACCATTGGGAAAGTTTTAAAGGGCAGGGATTATATTATAATCCAAATTTGAATATTAATTGGCAGCGGGTTCAATACAAAGACTCGACTTATATAACAGATTTATTGACGCAACACGCCACCGATTGGTTGGATAAACGAGATAAAAATAAACCATTTTTTTTATACTTATCTCACAAAGGTGTTCATTCACAAGTTAGCCCCGCCAAAAGACATAAAGGGATGTACGAAAATAGGCATTATACATTACCCCCCACGTATTATCAAACGATTAACGATGATTATAAGGCTTTGAAATGGCCAGAATGGGTCAAACAACAGCGTTATAGTTGGCATGGCGTGGATTTTATTTATCACTCGCATCAAAATATTGAGGAGTTGGTACAAACCTATTGCGAAACGCTCATGGGCATTGATGAAAGCATAGGTTCGGTCATAGATTATCTTAAAAAGAACGGTTTAGAAGACAATACGATGGTCATTTACATGGGCGATAATGGTTTCAGTTGGGGTGAACATGGCTTGATAGATAAACGTCATTTTTACGAAGAATCCGTCAAAGTACCGTTTTTGGTCTATGCTCCAAAATTATTTAAAGGCGGGCAAGTGATCGAAAAGATGATACAAAATGTGGACATTGCACCCACGGTTTTATCTTTGGCAGGTTTGAAAAAACCTGATTATATGCCAGGCAAATCCTTTGTCCAATTGCTCAAAGGGGATACAGCCAATTGGCGAACCAAGATTTTTTATGAATACTATTGGGAATATGACTTTCCGATGACACCCACCATGTTTGGCATAAGAACAGATAAATATAAATACATCCGATACAACGGCATTTGGGATCAAAACGAATTGTATGATTTAGAAAACGACCCAAATGAAATCACGAATTTGATTGAAAAACCTGAATATCAAGCATTGACAAAACAGTTGGCAGGTGAGGTGTTTGATTGGTTAGAAAGTACCAACGGCATGCAAATACCGTTAAAACGCACAATCAAAAATCCTTTTGGTGATTACCGTCATCCGAAACAAAATTAACTTGTATAACAGCAAATAACACGATATAATGTGAATTTACCTTGATTTATACCCCCTTTCATGCCTTTTTTAGTAAAAATACTGAGGGGGGTATTTTGGAAAATCTCAATTTGATACCGACATTAAAAAATAGTCGGTATCAAATTAATGCTGTATTGCCCATTCTATGTATTTGTCTAATTGTGAAACGGCAAAATACTGAGGGGTATCATATTTTTACTTTGCACAATAATTTCACAAAAAAATGAAAAAAATCCATCTTCTTTTAGGGCTTATTTCCCTTGTTACCATCACAGGTTTCAATTCAAAAAAATCAAATCCTAAACAGCCCAATATCGTTTGGATTGTCTGCGAAGACATGTCGCCACACTTAGGTTGTTATGGAGAAAAAGTGGCTAAAACGCCCAATCTTGACCGCCTCGCTACTGAGGGAGTGCGTTTTACGAACGCATTTACAACCGCAGGTGTGTGTGCACCGAGTCGTAACGCCCTAATAACGGGTTGCTATCAAACTTCTATGGGTGGGCATAATATGAGAACGCTTGGCGTTATAAATGAAAATTATCCTAAAGGCTTTAAAATATATTCTACGGTACTTCCCACAGATGTAAAACCTTATCCGCTATACCTAAGGGAAGCGGGCTATTATTGCAGCAACAATGCAAAAGAAGATTACCAATTTATAAGTCCTCCGACAATGTGGGACGAAAGCAACAAAAAAGCACATTGGCGAAATAGAAAGGATAAATCACAGCCCTTTTTCTCGGTATTTAATTTAGAAGTTACGCACGAATCACAAGTGTGGGTAAGAGATAAAGAGCCCCTTTTGGTCAACCCAAAAGACGTAGAAGTGCCACCGTATTATCCTGATGACAGCATCAGCCGCCACGTTATCGCCCGTTTTTTATCAAATGTCATGGAGATGGACAGGCAAGTCGGTGAACTCATTGACCAACTTAAAGCCGATAATTTGTATGATAATACCATTATTTTCTTTTACAGCGACCACGGCGACGGTTTACCTTACGTAAAAAGAGAAATACACCACCGAGGTTTGCGTGTGCCATTAATCATCAAAGCACCCGCTTTAAAAAAAGGCACAACCGATGATCAACTTGTGAGTTTTATAGATTTAGCCCCTTCTTTATTGTCTTTGGCGGGTGTTTCGATTCCAAAATCCATGCAAGGACAAGCCTTTATTGGTAATCAAAAAGTAGCAAAAAAACG
>JANMYC010000502.1:0-5356 GCA_031381715.1 Saprospiraceae bacterium | reverse complement strand
GTTCAGGCAAGCCAGATAGCGCAAGACGCGGCAATGGTGATCGCGGCGGCTACGGCGCAGGCCGTAATGAGCGCTCTGCACATAAGCCAGGTGATCGTGGTGGTTATCAATCGCGCGATGCTGGCCGTGATAATAATCGTGGTACTTTTGGCGACAGAATCATGGGTGAAAAACCTGCTGGTGAAAAAAGCTATGGCGCACGCGCTGGTGGTTTTAACGACCGCAATAAAACACGTACACACGATGCTGCACGCCCGGCAAGCCGTGGTTTTGGTGACAAACCCTTTTCGAATGAGCGTCCAGCACGCAATGCTGACCGCTTTAACAATGAAGCAAGTAAGCCGATTCCACGTGATGCCTCTGGTGAAGTGAATGGCAACAGCCGCAGCTATACCAAAGATACCGATATGCAATTTGCGCGCGCTTTAAGTAAAGACTTCGTGAGCAAAGGCTTTGGCGACAGAACTAATGCAGCAAAACCTTACGCACGTAAACCTGAAGGTGGATTTGGTGATAGACCTAACCGCTCTTCAGCACCGCGTTCATCTGCACCCCGTTCTTCAACGCCACGTGGTGATGCACCACGTGCTGCTACTGGTGAAAAATTCGGCAACCCGCGTCCGCGTACTAACGCTCAAACTAGTGGCGACCGTCCTGCACGTGCTGGTGGTGACAATGCACCACGTCGTCCACGCAGTTTTGCATAAAATAGTTTAAAACAATGACGACAGAAGCAAAAGCGACAGCAGAAGTAATAGCATTTGACGCACTTGGTTTAGCCGCACCGCTGTTAAAAGCGGTGCAAGAAACTGGCTACACCACGCCAACGCCAATTCAAGCCAAGGCCATTCCATTGGCTTTGCAAGGCTTAGATTTAATGGCAGGTGCGCAAACGGGTACAGGTAAAACGGCAGCATTTGCGCTGCCCATTTTGCAAAAATTGCTGCCATTTGCTAGCAGCAGCACTAGTCCCGCTAAGCATCCGATACGTGCGCTGGTGCTTACACCAACAAGAGAGCTAGCGATTCAAGTAGAAGAAAGCGTCAAAGTGTATGCAAAACATACGCCACTAAAAAGCTTGGTGGTGTTTGGTGGTGTAGATATTAAAACGCAAACACCGCACTTAAAAACAGGTGTGGAAATTTTGGTGGCCACACCAGGTCGTTTGCTAGATCACGTCGACCAAAAAACGCTTAATCTAGGCCAAGTACAAATTTTGGTGCTGGATGAAGCGGATAGAATGCTTGATATGGGTTTTATGCCCGACCTAAAACGTATATTAGCTTTATTGCCTAAACAACGCCAAATTTGGGAAAACCTCAAAACGGCAATCCATGAAGTGGAAAATGGTGAAGCCGCAGCATACTCTTTAGAAGACCTTTTAACCGATTACGACCATGAGAATAATACCCACCAAACAGTTCGCTAAAGATTTGAAAGAACTTGGAAAAAAGCACGCTTCTATTACCGCTGATTTACGATTACTCCAAAACGAATTGTTAGCCAACCCCACAAAAGGCACGCCTTTAGGCAATAATCGCTATAAAATTCGGCTCAAAATCTCTTCTAAAGGGCAAGGCAAAAGTGGTGGTGCCCGAGTCATTACCTACCTTAAAGTTTCCGATGATGAATTATGGCTTTTGACCATGTATGATAAATCAGACATCGAAAATGTCTCTGATGCGTTTTTGGATGATTTAGTGGAAATTATAAACTCATAGCTTGTCTGTACTGTCCACAGGATTCCTATGGAGAAGAGTTGCTTCTCCCCCCCCGCTCCCTTTCAAGTGCGAAGGATTTATATACAATGCATTCCTTATAAAAAGCCCTAAAAACTCAAAATCCTCTACCTTTTTGCAAAGTGTAGAGGATTTTCGAGGTATTTATCCCCCTTTTACTGAGGGGGTGTTTTGTGGGAGGTATTTTGTGTATCGGGCGAAGTAAAAGCCAATAGCCTCAAGCACTTGCTCTATCATCATAATAACATTTTTTATGATAGCCAATTTAAAAAATAACACTTTATCCGTAGCCCGAATTTTATCACCCGCTAAAAATAAATAAAAGCCTATTAAAGCCGTTGAAATCAAACCTATCCCTATCCAAAAATAGGGATTTTTAACAATAGGCACTTTTGAATCTTCATTGAAAATAAACCATAAAAAATATAAAGGCAAAGCAAAACAAAAAATGGCATCAACTGTACGATTAAATACCCCATATGCTCTAAATCCTTCAATGAACAAATGATTAACCCAAGTAGCAACAAGTAATAGAGCTATAAATGGTGGAATCCATGATACATTAATTCGATATTTTAAAATTTCTTTGAAAAATAGACCTAAGAATATAAAGTCTTTTGAGAAATATAAAATACTCAAAAAATTAGTATTTTTAATATTCCACTTTTTTAAATAAGGTAATATTTCTCCTTTGATACTACTATAGCTAACAATCCATACGAAGGTATGCTCAAGAATGTTTAATGCTAAAGTGATAATGCAGTACCAAAAAAAGATTTTTAAAGGCTTATTTAAATATCGCCATTGCCAAATAGCTAATATAATTGGTATAATTATAAAAGCTGTAACAATATAACTTGATAGCCCCAAATATTGATTATAAAGTTTTTCTAGTTCTATCATATTAAATTATGTTATAGGAATGTCCATGCCGCTGCCACCACCATCAGGACCAATATTCCCATTGTTAAGACTTATGCGTTCAGATTTATGCAAAAATATAAAAATTTCATCATCTTCGGTTTTACCTATGCGAACCATACATATTTTGTTAGGTTTATCGTCTTCAGTGAAAATACCATTATAATAATTTTCAAATATAACAAAGAAATAGCCGGGAACAGACTCTGATTCGTATTCTTCAATATTGGCGGAAATAAAAGGTCTTAACTCAATATCCACATCGTCTTTATTATCGCTATTGACATAAATAGCGACTTTATTATAATCTTTGAAATATTTATCAAATCTCCAGTAGGAAATTGGGAACTGTTTTTCAGCATCTAAACTTCCCCAAAAAGATGAAATTTGAGCATTGACTTTTGCAAGTGGTGTAGCCATTGCAGGGTTATTAGAAATAACCTTTCTCGAATAAAAGACTTTAGCCATGATGTTAGTAAGTTTTAATTGTTAAAGAATATTTTAAAAAATTGGGAGAAAGATATTTTTTTCATTTAATTTCCAAAAAATGCTTTCTTCAATCGGATTAGTCAATACATATTGCTTCCCTCTTGTGGCTTTAGAAATAAAATTACCATTTGGTGTTTCAAATACAAAAAAGTCAAAATCTAAAAAGTAAGACTCCACTAAATAGTAATTTTTGGCATTTACACTATTAGCAATAGATTTTATTTTATTGAAATCATAAGGAATGAAAGGAGATACTTTCTCGTTTTGGTAACCACTTATACTTTTAGTCATTCTATATAACAGTGGGCTCTCAATAGATTTAGGTATGATATCAACTGATTCAATGCCTTCATAGATATTGCTCAACCGAATATTTCCATTAAAAGCATTAGAATCTATATTTGGATATTTATAATATTGACTTACTTTATTAAAAGATATTCTTTTTACTGGAATAATGTTGTTCTGAGAATCTTTATTGATACTTGCAATATAGTTTTGTTCAGATAGAATTCTATTGGTAGTAAACATTTTAATACCGTTTCTTAAATTTGCTAAAACAGTATCAGAAACAGGGCCTGTTTTATTGGTTTCAGTACAAAGAGTACACTCAATCTTAGATTTAGGGTTAATATAATAAACAACCTCTATAACTGTCGGTTTCTTACCTGTTGGACTCGAACTACTTGATATTTCAAAAGGATAACTTAGATACTCTTCATGCCCAACACAAACTTCAAAGGGGTCATTCACGATTACTTTTTTCGTTCCATCATTACATTCAATATAACCTTTTGCCACAACAGCATGGTAAACAGAACCGCTCACAGCGGTATCTCTAACTAAAATTAGAGGCCTGCAATTATTTATTTCTGATTTAAGTCTTTCCCAACTTATATCTGTATCTTCTACTGATGTCCAATTATTTTTAATGAAAAGCATATCGAACCATTGGTTATAATTAGGACTGCCAGAATTAGGCTGAAATGTACTAAGTGCTATATTACAATTACCTGATGAATTGGGAATGGCAGTATTACATTCATTCAAATTACAATTATTACGAGGCGGTCCCTGCATTCTATAATAGTCTTGAACAAGCTCAAATTGTTGTTTAGGAGTGATAGGTATATGATATTTCATTATCATCGCCATACTTGCAGCCCAACACCACTTGTTCTTCTTTTGTGCATCAATGGGAATACTAGGCATATTAAGAACGGCACTATTACAATTACTCAAAGCACTTGTACCACCCCTACTTATAGTAGGTGAGCTAAAAATACCAGGTTTTTTCTCACACGATACAAGGATAATTATGATAAAAAGAGAAGCGAATAGGTTCCTCATTGTCATGGTTTTCATTGTCAAAGTCAGTTTTGGTTAAAAAATTATTTATATATTGAGGAGGGATAAAACCTTCAAACAAGCCGTCTCAAAATCGCCTCCCGCACCGCCTCCGAAGCGGAATTAACGTGTAATTTTCGATAAATCTCTTTGATATGATCCCCCACAGTATCGTAGCCGATTTTCAGCTCGGTGGCAATCATTTTACGATTCAAGCCATTGACCATTGCTTGTAGCACGTCTTTTTGGCGATCGGTTAAGTCAGCGTATTCGGGTTGTTTGCGCACGAGTTGATTTTGAAACATCCGCAACACTTTAGCCGCTATACTGGGCGACATAAATCCGCCCCCCGCGCTCACATCGCCCATCGCCTTTTCAAGCCTATCCAACTGCTCGGATTTGAGCGCATAGCCCGAAGCACCACTGCATATTGCCGCGAATATCTTTTCCTCATCATCAAAAGTGGTGAGCATCATCACGTGCGTATCGGGCGAAGCAGCTTTAATGAGCCGTAAAGCTTCTAAACCATTGATGCCGGGCATCTGAATATCCATAATCACCACATCGGGTTTATGCCTTTTGACTTGTGCTACCGCATTTTCAGCATCCGCAAAAGCCGCTGCCAAAAACACCTTGTCAGAATCTTCAAAATACTCTTGAAAGCTCCTCCTGAACTGTCTATCATCTTCAAACATAATGGCACTTATCATCATTATCATGTTTAGGGTTTTGTAACAAATTTCGGTTATAGGTTTTGTATGGTGTATCCCCAGATTAGGGGAGGGTTTTTTGAATTAGGATTGGTGGGATTTGAAGGATTTATTAGGATTTCCAAGCGGTATTTGCATCAGTTTTGTAAA
>JANMYC010000480.1:0-1870 GCA_031381715.1 Saprospiraceae bacterium | reverse complement strand
CCTAATTCAGAGTCTTTTACCATTATTTTACCGCCGTGATAATTTTCAATAATACGCTTGGCAAGTGAAAGCCCTAAGCCCCAACCCCGCTTTTTAGTCGTAAAACCAGGTTGAAAAACAGTATGGAATTTGCTTTTAGGAATACCTTTTCCCGTATCGGTAATGTCAATGCATATCCATTGCGGCTCTTCGTATATTTTAGCGGTGATAGTGCCGTGCCCTTCTTCCATCGCATCCAAAGCATTACGCAATAGATTTTCTATTACCCAATCAAATAAATGAGAGTTAATCCCAACGAACAGAAACTCGGTTTCCTCACCAGCTTCATTTTTATATTTAGGAAAATCAAAAATAACTTTACGTGGGGAACGCCTTTGCATGTATTCTTTGCATCGGTCAAGTTCATCATAAATATTAACGGGCGTCAATTCTGGAGCAGACCCAATTTTAGAAAAACGGTCAGCAACAAGCGAAAGCCGATTGACGTCATTTTGTAATTCATTGACGACATCTTGCGTCATTTCGTCCTCTTCGTGGGTGCTTCTGAGATGTTCAATCCAACCCAAAATGGCAGCGATTGGCGTGCCTAATTGATGTGCCGTTTCTTTAGCCATACCCACCCATACTTGATTTTGCTCACTTTTCCGGGCAGCGCTAAACGCCAAATATCCGAAACCAATAAAAAAGGCAATAAGTGCAAATTGAAAAAATGGGTAGTTTTTGAGTAGTTTCAGGTTATTTGAGTCATCATAATATAGTTTTGACATTATTATACCCAACTCATCATATATGTAAATCGGTTTACGACCTTGAGATATTAATTTATCTAAAATCTTTTTAGCAACTTGCTCTTGTTCTGGTTTTAAGCCAAAACCGTCGGTTTGAATTTCATTGTGATTTTGAACATCTATGATATTATATCTTGAATCCGTCAGAATTATTGGGATATTGACGTTACTTTGAGTCAGGTTAATTAAAAAAGCCTTTGCGTCTTCGGGATATTTGTCAAAATCGGCACTGCCTGTAATTTCAAGAACCCTCTTATAAGTAAGCATTTGAGATAACTCCTGCTCTTTCAATCTTTCGACTAAGAAATATGTATAAATAGTAGATGCTGAAATGATAAGCATCCCAATGATGAAAAGATAAATTTTTAATTGTGATTTTAAGGCATAAATATTATCCTCACCGCCGCCCGATAAAAACTCTAATACTTTTTGATATATTTGATTTAGTCTATTCAAAGCTATGATTTTATATATTAAAACAAAAATGCTGCGTTTTTCTTAAAATGGAATTGCCATTTAACGTAATTAATACGTTAAAATTACAAGACTTCCGGGATTTTTAGAAAATAAATTATACCCAATAATCATACAATCGTCTAATACCCCTCAGTATTTCAACTAAAATACATAATTTTAGCCTCTCAATATCAACATAATGAAACTACCGTTCTATTTATACTCAATTCTATTGTCAACCACTTTGATTCATTATCATTGTAGTAACCCTACCCCAAAAGTAGCGGCGAATATTCCAGTAAATATAATCAAGTCGGATGAAGCCCTTATATCTACGAATGAATCCCCTTTTAAAATGCGCGGCTTAAGCTTCGTGGCACCACCAAAGCCTTTTTCAAAAAACCCCATGATGGACGTCAAAGCGGTAAAAGCGGATTGGATAGCCGTCATTCCTTATGGCTACACGCGCCTCAATGAAGCGGATGTTCAATATGAAGCGGTTGGTTGGCAATGGTGGGGAGAGCGGATGGTAGGCGTAATAACAACCATAGACTCCGCTCAACAAGCAGGGCTAATTGTCATGCTAAAACCTCAAGTATATGTTCCCAACGGTTGGACAGGTGGGT
>JANMYC010000470.1:0-2227 GCA_031381715.1 Saprospiraceae bacterium | reverse complement strand
GAGTAATCGAACTAAATGCAAATCCATATCAAAGCAAAGTTTTATTTCCAGCTAAGTTTCGGGACTTAGACTTTAAGACCATTGACAAACTTTGTAAAATCAACAATGAATTTGAAAAATTCATCGAACAGACAGAAAAACTAATGACAGCAACAGAAAAATATGCTTCTGGAGCAGAAAAAGAACTTGACGAATTTTGTGACGACTATTTTGCAAACGACACCGAAGTAGATAAATATTGTATAGACAAACATATACCTACAGAAAAACAATGAAAAACACCACCCTCCTATTACTCCTTTTAACAGCGATTTTAATATCCTGCAACCTAATTGATAGAAGTAGCCATATTTCATACGGTGCATTGAATGACTTTTTAAAAGCTCGGAAACTGTACGAAAGGTTTGATATTCAAAAGATTAATGTGGATGAGTTTTATTTTAATGATTCAACCAATTATGATAATGGTGTTCTTAAAAGTCGAAATTTAAGGGCTTTTTATGAGTTCAGAATAAAAGGCAATCCCAAGGAATTGGTTTCAAAAGCCGAGGTAGTGAGTACGGATAGTGTGCATTGGAAAGTACATCTTTTGACGCTCACGGAGAAGGAAGATAGAGGCAACATAAAATATAAAAAGATATACGAATGGGATACCAGCAAGGATTCTGTCAATTATTCCACTCAAGAATTCTTTGAAGAACGACAAAAGATTTTTTAAAAACACTTGAAAACGCCTTGAAAACCAGTGATTTTCAAGGCGTTTTTTAATTTTATTTTAAAAAGAGAGTAATTACCTAGTCAGATAGTCGCTTACGCTCCGCTTAGCCACTGATTTTACAGATATTGACTGATTTTCACTGATTTTCACTGATTTTCACTGATTTTCAAAAAAAATACGAACAAATCAGTGTATAATCAGTCGATTTCAGCGTAATGAGTGGCTAAACGGAGCGTAAACGACTGCGCAGCTACGTAACTACAAAAGATAATAAGTGAATCCTTAATTTATTCTAATTTTCACCGCTAAAAAAGCCCCTTTCGTCCCTTTTTATTTCAGTTTCAGCTTTTTTAAAAAAAATCAAAGAATTTTTACGGCTCAGGCAACGTTTCCGAATGAAACCATGTAATCTTGTGTAGTATGGAGAACTCAAACTTATTGCATCTACTCGATAGCTGTCAAGCGAATGACCGCAAGAGCCAAGAACTACTGTATCGGCAGTTCTATAATTATGGGATGACCATAGCAAGCCGCTATGCCTCTAATCGTGACGACGCCACAGAGATATTGAATGATGCGTTTGTGCGCACAATGCAGAATCTTGAAAAATTCAATCGGGAGTACCCTTTCAAGGCGTGGTTTGGTAAAATAGTGGTGAATTGCTCCATCAATCATTACCGCCGTTTTACAATCCATAAGCTTGAAACGCAGCCCATTTCGTACGCCGAGGAGCAGTCTTATAACGCAGATGCCATCAGTACCTTATCGGCTCAAGATATTCTCCAAATGGTACAAGAGTTGCCTCAATCATACCGTTTAGCGTTCAATTTATACGCCATCGAGGGTTATTCGCACGCTGAAATCGGTGAAATGCTCGGCATTACTGAGGGGACTTCCAAATCCAACCTTTTTAAAGCGCGCATGAAATTGAGTCAGTTGATAGAAAAGAGAAAAGAACAGGAATCATCGGATAGCGAATATCATCCGAGCGTTAGGAAAGCGCGCTAAAAGTGAAAAGTGAAAAGTGAAAAGTGAAAAGTGAAAAGTGACCCCGAGCACTCGGGGGAAAAGTGAAAAAATTACTATAATTTAGTCTTTAAACGCACATTATAACTATTTTTTCACCATTAAGCCCAGAAAGGGCGACATATATCAGCATAGGGTGAAAGCCCTATGAACCTATGAAAATATGAAAATATTGAATTAATAAAGGGAACAAGAGAATTATTATACAGACGAACATTGCAATATTTAAAACAATGCTTTGTTAAACAAATCATCCTTGAAATTAAAAAAATGAAAGGATTATTTAAAACCGTAAAAAGAACATGACCGAAAGAGAATTCGATGATATGTTTAAGGATAAGTTAGGTGACGAACTGCCCTTCGATTTCCGCTCAAGTGACTGGCAAGCTGCCGCACAAGAGCTGGATAAAGTGCTGCCCGTTGCCCCGCTTGTGACACCGAACCCCGTGCTTTCACCCGTTTCAAAAACATTGGGTTGGTATA
>JANMYC010000465.1:0-3796 GCA_031381715.1 Saprospiraceae bacterium | reverse complement strand
GTATGATTGAAATTATCCCAATGATGACCATGAACGACAATGTGCCTAAAATTTCATCGGTCAAACCTTATACACCGCTTGAATTGCAAGGTCGTGATATTTATATCCGTGAGGGTTGCGTAGGCTGTCACTCACAGATGATTCGTCCTTTCCGTGATGAAACAGAACGCTATGGCGAATACTCTAAATCAGGTGAATTTATCTATGACCGCCCATTCCTTTGGGGTTCAAAACGGACTGGTCCAGATTTGCACCGAGAAGGAGCTAAATATCCGAACTCATGGCATTACAACCACATGATGGATCCGACCACCATGTCGCCCGGTTCGATTATGCCCGCTTATCCGTGGTTATTGACCAATAAGCTGGATACAGCGAGTACACCGGCTAAAATCCGAGTTCTCCAAATGTTGAATACGCCTTACGCTAAAGGTTTTGATAAATATGCTAACGCCAATCTTCGTGAACAAGCGTTGACAGTAGCCAAGGAGCTTCGAGAAGCAGGGGTAAAAGATAAGGATTTGGATAAACGTGAAATCGTAGCCGTTATCGCTTACCTGCAACGCTTGGGTACGGATATCAAAGCTAAGGAATTACCTGCGGCTACCAATCAATAATTAAAAATGGAGAATTGAAAATTGAGGAAATACAATTTTCAACTTTCAATTCTCCATTTTCAATTGTTAGCTACCCCCTCAGTATAGCGGGCATTTTTCAATTATTCATTCTCAATTTTCAATTTAAAAGACATGTATAAACATATCATAAAAACAATGGGAAATGTTGACTGGATGGGCGTCACGCCACTGGTTATATTTTTCACCATTTTCATCATGGTCATCTTGGTATGGATGACTCGGAGTAAAACCGAAATCGCCGAATTAGCTAACATTCCCTTAGAGGACGGTGCGAAGTAGTTTTTAAGTAAAAGTTGTTGTGCTATTTTTCAATCTGTTGATTTTCAATGACTTGTGAAAATAATAACTAACAACTAATAACTAACAACTATTTAAAACCTATTTTATTAAAATTGAAAAATTTTAAAGAGTTATGAAAAATCAAATTAAATATAGTGCATTGACCTTTGTGGTATTCGCATATTCACAAATGGCTTTTGCACAAGATAAGGCTTCGGCAGCGTTACCAACGGCTGCTGAAAAGTCACAGGAGTTCAATCACCTCATGCAATGGATTTTGTTGGGTGTTATTGGTATCATGGTAGCTACTACGGCGTTTATTTCTGTCCGCATTATGAAAATGTACCAAGAGATAATACTGGTAGCCATTGCCAAAGAACAGGGTAGAGATGTTATCAATGTCGTCAAAGAGCAAGTGGCAAAAGAAAGTCAGTTCGATAAAATCAAATTTCAACTCTTCGGCACAGGTGCGGTGGCTATCGAAAAAGAAAAAGACATCATGATAGACCATCCGCACGATGGCATCTACGAATTGGACAATCAATTGCCGCCGTGGTGGGTGAGTATGTTTTATGCAACCATCGTTTTTGCTTTTGTTTACATTGGCTATTATCATTTTTTCACAACGGGTAAAGACCAAATTTCGCAATACAAGGAAGAGGTACGCAAAGGCGATATCGTAAAAGCCCAAGAAGCTGAACGCCAAGCCAATGCCGTAAATGAAAACAGTGTTGTAGCCGTTACCGAAAAGGCTCGTTTGGATATTGGTCACGAGATTTTTACCTCCAAATGTGCTGCTTGTCATGGTCAAAAAGGCGAAGGTACTGTGGGGCCTAACATGACAGACGATTATTGGTTGCACGGGGGAGATATTAAAAGTGTTTTTACCGTTGTTAAAAACGGGGTACCTGATAAAGGCATGATTGCGTGGAAAGAACAATTGCGCGCCGTGGATATGCAAAATGTAGCCAGCTATATTTTAACATTAAAGGGTACCAATCCGCCGAATCCGAAAGCACCACAAGGCGTGATTTACACTCCAGAAAGTGGCGGTACAGACACTACTAAAACGACGGTGAAAGCAGGGATTTAGGTCAAATACTTGCTAAAAGCCCCGAAGGGGCGCAATCTATCAGCATAGGGTGAAGCCCTATGAAACTGTTGAATATTGAGGGAAATAAATTTCAAAAATCATGTACGAAGAAATATATCAAGATACTGAATCTTTCCGCGACCATGTTTCCACCATTGACAGTGAAGGGAAACGGATTTGGCTATATCCCAAAAAGCCAAAAGGGCGCTTTTACAATGCCCGCACGGTGGTTAGTGTCGTATTTTTATTGGTTTTTCTCATTATACCCTTTATAAAAGTAAATGGTGAGCCGATTTTGTTGTTCAATATCCTTGAAAGGAAATTCATCATTTTCGGCTTGCTGTTTATGCCGCAGGATTTTTACCTGTTTGTATTGGCTATGCTGACTTTTCTCGTTTTTATAGTTCTTTTTACAGTGATTTATGGGCGTTTATTTTGCGGGTGGGTATGCCCTCAAACGATATTCATGGAAATGTTTTTTCGTAAAATTGAATATTGGATTGAAGGCGACGCCAATGAACAACGCAAGCTGGATAAGGCGGACTGGTCTCCCTCCAAATTAAGAAAAAAACTGCTGAAACACACCCTATTTTTTATCATAGCTGTCATCGTTTCCAATTATTTTTTAGCCTATATCATCGGCATGGATAGTGTATTGAAAATAATTAAGGAGCCTTTTTCGCAGCACATAGTAGGTTTTGGGATCATGGTGCTGTTTTCACTCATTTTTTACGGCGTATTTGCACGATTACGCGAACAGGTTTGCACCACTATTTGCCCTTATGGTCGTTTGCAAAGTGTTTTGTTGGTTGCTGATACCATTGTAGTGGCGTACGACGATGTGCGGGGAGAACCACGGGGAAAACTCAGAAAAGTAAATCCATTGGAGCAAATTCAAGCGGCTGTATCCAAACAAGGCGACTGCGTAGATTGTAAATTATGTATCCAAGTATGTCCCACGGGTATTGATATTCGCAACGGCACGCAGCTTGAATGCACCAATTGCACCGCCTGTATTGATGCTTGTGATGAGGTGATGGTTAAAGTTGGTAAACCACGTGGACTCATTCGCTATGATTCTTTGAATGGTATTAAAAAGGGCGAGCGCAATCTTTTTTCTACGCGTGTTAAAGCCTATTCAGTTGTTTTATCCATTCTATTGATGGTGGATATTGCTTTGATTTCGTCACGTACCGATGTGGAAGCAACCATACTCCGCAGCCCAGGACAGATGTACCAAGAGGTTGATAATCAACACATTAGTAACCTTTATACCTATCAGATTATCAATAAAACGCAGAAAGAAATGCCGCTGGAATTGAAAATAAAAGATGACGCAGCAACTATAAAATTTGTGGGTTCAGCCCCCCCCTCAGTCCCGAGTGCTCGGGAGACGGGCAAAATGGATGAAGGAGCGTTTTTTATCATCATGGAAAAATCCAAATTAGATGGTATGAAAACGGTGCTTTACATAGATGTTTACTCCAATGGACAATTAAAAGATAGGGTAAAAACATCTTTTGTGGGACCAATGCAGTAGGTTTATTTTATTGTTGTATTGCTGTATTGTTGTATTGTTTTTACACCTAATAGGCAAAAACAATAAAACAATACAGCAATACAACAATCATAACAATAGAACAATTTAAAACAACAACAATGAAATTCAACTGGGGTACAGGCATTGCAGCCACTTACATCATTTTCGCATTAGCGATGGTCGGTTTAGTCATTAAATCAACGCAACATGATGTTAATTTAGTAAAAAAAGAATATTACGACGATG
>JANMYC010000453.1:0-2777 GCA_031381715.1 Saprospiraceae bacterium | reverse complement strand
CTTTGACCACTCAATAATAAATATGGTCAAAGACCATAGAATCCACACACGAGGTCGCAGACCTCGCGCGAGCAGGGCAGGACTTTTATTGAACACGTTTAAGCCTCAGTTCATTGGCTATTTGTGGGGAAGGGTTTCCCTTTTTTAACCATAATTCGGTAGCGTCTAACTTAAGAATTTCGGCGGAATGCTCATAGTTATTTGCCCATTTTAATTTGAAACTTATTTTATTGGCTTGAGTAAGTGTATAGCTTGTTTCGCCGAAACGCGTCCAGTCGGTTCCCAATTTACCAATAACTTCCGTGGCATTGATGAAATCTATACCGGAATCGCCGCCGTACCAAGGGCTCAGAAGATACATACTTAGGCGCTCATTTTTTCGTATGATAACCTCCTTTGTTTGAGAGTCTATGGATCGAATTTCATAAATTTCCCATTTTCCGCGTAAAGCATCCACGGTTTGTTGTTCCACGCTTTCGTGTTTGCAATTTGAAATAGAGATTGCTAAACAGACAAGTGTAATGAATTTATACATAGTTTAAGGTTTTAAAAGTAATAAATAAGGTTTTTTATATGATAGCTAATAATATAGACACCTCATCCCATGAAAAAGGTTGGGAGGATATTTGAATTATCTTTTAAAATGGTCAAAAGCGGCTTGAAGAGTGGGAAATACTGAGGGGGGATTTTGCTCAATTAAATAACATAATTCAATTATGCATATTGATACGGTTCTTTATTGTCCACCATTTGTCGGATGTTTTTCAAAACCCTTTTCATATAAATGCGCCAAAAAGTATGCGTAAAGAGCCAATTTAAAGGGTAAAGTACAATGACATCGGCGTGAAGAGTATAGGTGTATTCAATTAAAATCTTATTTGCTTCTATTTCGGTCGTGCGCCATTCTCCAACGAATTTTGAGAAACCCAACAGCCACGATTTAAAATCACTGACTTCTATTTTCCAATATTGATTCTCGATTCTTTCAATGACTTTATCCGTTGAGGATTCGCCTCCCGCAAAAGTAGGCGACGGGGCGACGAATACTTTTTTACTGCCGCTGGGCTTTCCCCACGTTGCATCTTCGGTGCAATGCGTCACCTTGGGCATTAAACCAAAACCCGTGTGCACTTTTGAGATATCGCAAAGCATCGGCGTTTTAAACGCGCGTTCTAAAGAACAGTGATATATCGTTTTAACGGTTATGCTTGTTGTCATTTCTTTATTTTTATGTCAAAATTGGGTTCGACATGCTCAATTTAATGCTTTATACTGAGGGGGAATGTGTTTATTACATAATGATATTGTTTGTTTTTAAATCTATATTTTTATCTATTTCAACGATTTCGGTAAATACCTTTTGTAGCTCTCACTCAATTTGAAATTATCGTACACGTTTAATTCCTCTAACTTATTAAGATGGGCAATACTTTTAGGTAACTGTTTTAAATCATTTCTAAACAGATTAAGTTTTTTCAACTCTTTTAAGTTACCGATATTTTCTGGAAGTTGTTTTAGCCCACAATGACTAATATCTAAAGAAGTCAGGGATATTAAATTGCATATTTCGTTAGGTATTTGATTTATTTTATTTGAGTGAATATCTAATTCACGAAGCTTTTTTAAATTCCCAATTTCTTTTGGAATTTCCGTCAAATTGTTAGAACTAATCCAGAGAATTTCTAATTGAGATAAACTTCCAATCTCTTTAGGAATGGTACTTACTTCAGTTAAACCTAAGCGAATTTTTTTTAACTTTTTTAAATCGCCAATCTGTGGTGGTATAGTTTTAAGTGAAAATGCTTTACACAAATCTAATAAAACAAGATTTTTGAGTTTCCCGATTTCAGAAGGAATAACAGTTACTTCGTTCTTGTAGCAATTGAAAGAATCAATGCCTATTAAATATCCGATACCTGTTAAATCTGAAACTAAACTGGGTCCAACTTCAAAATAACCTTTAATACCGGCTAATTCATTAGTTGTAACATTGTCTGTTATTTTCCTATTTAATTTTTCTGCAACTAAAGATGCCAAATGTTCATCGGGAAAGAACTTTCTAAAATTATTTGATTGATTTTCATAAATCTTTAAATGATTTACATTTAAAAACGATGTCAATATTAAAGCGATGAAACTAAAAAAGACAGTAAAAGCTATGTTTATTTTTGGTTTTTTCATTGTAAATTTAAGTTGCATTTAATTTTAAAATGTCTTTTTAAAGGTTTTAAAAAAAGAATGAAATACTAAAAAACCTTAAAATACTGAGGGGAAGTAATGTTTATGCTAAATATGTTTGTAGAGCTTTAAAAGCTATTTGTACGGTTTTTACTAGAACTTTAAAATAGATATTAATGCATTGATGAAATTACAACGCCCCACAAAAGTAAAAGAACATTGTTAGTAATCCAAAAAACAAAATACAATATTCTAAAATATATCACCCGCCCCAAAAGTTATCTAAGCACTCAAAAAAAAACCTAAATAGGCTTACATATACATTTTTCCAATTGACATAGAGTCTATGCAGGCTTACTTAGACATTTTTCCAATTGACATAGAATCTATGCAGGCTTACATGGACATTTTTCCAATTGACATAGAATCTATGCAGGTTTACATAGATATTTTTCCAATTGAGATAGAGTATATGCAGGTTTACATAGACATTTTTCCAATTGACATAGAGTCTATGTAGGTTTACATGAACATTTTTCCAATTGACATAGAGTCTATGCAGGTTTACATAGACATTTTTCCAATTGACATAGAGTCTA
>JANMYC010000445.1:0-2573 GCA_031381715.1 Saprospiraceae bacterium | reverse complement strand
CTGAAGCAAATGTAGCGGTTGCCTTAGCGCAATTCGGTGCGCCTTCTGCCTATATCACGCGTGTTCCCGATAGCGAAGTGGGGCGAGCATCTTTGGGCGAGTTGAAAAAATATGGCGTTGATACGAGTTTGACGGTATTGGGTGGCAGCCGTTTGGGCTTGTATTTTTTAGAAGTCGGTGCAGGGAATCGCTCATCAAAAGTCGTCTATGACCGTGAAGGGTCAGGGATGGCAACTTTACAAAAAGGGATGATTGATTGGCACAACATTTTTAAAGGTGCCAAATGGTTTCACTGGTCAGGTATTACGCCCGCTATTTCACAATCAGCCGCAGATGCTACTTTGGAGGCGATTGAAATTGCCAATGAACTCGGAATTACTGTTTCATGTGACTTGAATTATCGCTCCAATCTTTGGCAATATGGTAAAAAGCCTTCTGAAATAATGCCCGAATTGCTAAAAGGTTGCGCAGTCATGTTGGGCGACGGCGATACCATTGATACTTATTTTGAAATAAAAGGAAGCGATTATAAAGAGGTTTTTGAAAAGACATTTGTCCGATTTCCCAAGCTTCAATACATTGCGATGACAGCAAGGCGGGCATTTCACGCTTCGCACAATGCCTATAAAGGTTTTTTACACGATGGAAAGACCTTATACGAGTCAAGAGAATTTGATGTGCCAGATATTATTGACCGAATTGGTGCTGGTGATGCTTTTATGGGCGGTCTGATTTATTGTCTTCAAAAAAAAGAGGCCCCTCAGTATTGCGTCGATTTTTCGGCAGCGACCGGTGCTTTGAAGCACTCCATTCACAGTGATTTCAATTTAGCATCCGTTGCGGAAGTTGAAAATTTGATGCATGGCAACACAGGTGGCAAAGTGAGTCGATAGAGTTTTTCTAAAATATTAAACGTAAATCAATTAATTATTTATTAAAATGAGTAAGAAAGTAGTAACACTTGGCGAAATTATGATGCGCCTTTCAACACCTGATTACAAACGTTTTGAACAATCAAACAGTTTTGATGTCACTTACGGTGGTGGCGAGGCGAACGTTGCAGCAGCTATTTGCAACTATGGCGAGCAAGGTGTATTCGTGACAAAAGTGCCTAAAGATGCATTGGGTCAATCGGCTATCAATCATTTACGCCGTTATGGTGTTGATACTCAACACATTGCAAGAGGTGGCGAGCGTATCGGTATTTATTTCCTTGAAACAGGTGCAGCGATGCGTGCCAGTAAAGTTATCTATGACCGTGCAGGTGCGTCTATTGCAGATGCGGATGTTTCTGAATTTGATTTTGATGCCATATTTGAAGGGGCTGATTGGTTTCACACCACGGGTATCACGCCTGCATTAAGCGATAAAGGTGCAGCGTTAGCGTTAGCAGCTTTGAAAGCAGCGAAAGCGAAAGGCATTACCACAAGTATCGACTTGAATTATCGTAAAAAACTATGGAGTAAAGCAAAAGCGCAAGAAGTGATGACGCAGCTTTGCCAATATGTGGATGTGTGTATCGGTAATGAAGAAGATGCTGAGACGACTTTGGGTTTCAAATCAGAGGGTACGGATATTGAGAAAGGCGAATTGAATTTGGACGGCTACAAAAGCGTTTTCAAACAAATGAAAGAAAAATTTGGCTTTAAATACATCGCTTCTACGTTGCGTGAAAGCCATAGTGCGTCGGACAATGGCTGGAGTGCATTGGTGTACGATGGTAATGAATTTTACCACACAAAACACTATGAAGTACGCATTATTGACCGGGTAGGTAGTGGTGACAGCTTCGCAAGTGGTTTCATTTATGGCTTAGTAACGGGCAAATCAATGCCCGATGCGGCTGAATTTGGCGTTGCTGCCAGTGCATTGAAACACACAATCCCGGGTGACTTGAACCATGTAACGGTTGAAGAAGTCATGACTTTGGTGAAAGGTGATGGTAGCGGACGGGTTCAACGGTAATAAACTGTAACCGCAAAATTTAAAATTTTAAATATAAAATGTAAAAGTAAATAGGTAATCTTAAATAATCGCCAATTCTCAAGTTTGCCCCCATACCCCCAAAGGGGGATTATCCCGAGCACTCGGGAGTAAAAAAGGCATATTTTTACCTTTTTGAGGTGTAATCCCCCTTTGGGGGTATGGGGGCAAACTTGAGAATCGGCGGTTATTTAGGTCAACCTATTTATAGCTTAAAAATGCTCTGCATTTTTAAGCGCAAAAGCATGATTTTCTCTTCAATTTTATTGAAATACTGAGGGGGTATCAGCAACCCACACTTTTACATTTTGTATTTAAAATTGTAATTACTTAGCCAATCAGTCGCTTACGCTCCGTTTAGCCACTGATTTTGCTGATTAAGACTGATTTTACACTGATTTACACGCAGTTTTTAAAAAAAATCAGTGCAAAATCAGTCGGTTTCAGTGTAATCAGTGGCTAAACGGAGCGTAAGCGACTGATTGGCTAAGTAATTACAATTTTAAATACAAAATGTAAAAGTGTGGGTTGCTGATACCCCCTCAGTATTTTAATAAAATTAAAGAGAAAATCATGCTTTTGCGCTTAAA
>JANMYC010000394.1:0-5097 GCA_031381715.1 Saprospiraceae bacterium | reverse complement strand
ACTAATTTACAAGAAAAGTAGTTTAGTATATAAATTCAATAATCTCAATTTTAAAATATACAGTTATGTTCAAATCGCTTTTAAAATCCTTGCAACTGTTCTTCAAATCTACATCCGACGCTTCAATAGATAGCCAAAATTCTTTTTCAGAATATGAAATTGATTGGGAAGCTATTCCAAGTGTTTGATTAAAATATATTTAGATTTTGTTTGGCTTATAGCTCAATCAGCTTCTAAAATCAAAGAAGATGATTAAAATCTCTCATGAGCTTGCCTTATAAGAGATTTTTTTATGGGCGTTTAGATTTTTAATTATAAATTTGAAAAATAATTACATTTTACAAAACGAGTAATAGAATTATTACGTTTCTATAGGATGTAGAACATTGCTATACACTCTGCATACCACAGAGGACACAAAGAAACACAAAGTATTTTTTGAGCTTCTAAACATAATTTTTTAATAAAAAAAGGCTCTTTGTGTTTCTTTGTGTTCTCTGTGGTATGCAGAATGTATAGTAGTATCAGGATGTAGTTACTTTTCAAAAATGAAAAATAAGTGTTCATGAAAATAAAAATTCAACACCTTTTACTTCTTTTTACACTGGTAGTAGTGAGCCATGTAAAAGTGTTTGCCACGCATAATCGTGCCGGAGAAATCCAAATTGAGCAGATTGGACCTCTTACCATTCGGGCTACTGTGATTACTTACACGAAAGCGAGTAGTGTTCCCGCTGACCGAAAAGAAGTGGCTATCACTTGGGGAGATGGTTCTACGGATACTATCAAGCGGACAAATGGAGAGGGTGTCATTCTGCAAGGAGACATTAAATATAATATTTATGTTGGTACGCACACCTATCCTGGTAGAGGTACTTTTAGGATTGGTATGATGGACCCGAATAGAAACGGGGGGATTTTGAACGTGAATTTTCCGCAATCGGATGCAATTCCTTTTTATATCCAAACGACTTATACTTTTTTGAACACCAATTTTCAAGGGTCAAATAGTACACCTCGGCTTTTGCAACCGCCCATAGATAAAGGCTGTGTCGGTAAAACTTTCGTTCATAATTTGAACGCTTTTGACCCTGACGGCGATAGTTTGGCTTTCCGCATTGCAGTCCCTTTGCAAGATGCGAATAGCCCAGTGCCATTATATGATTTGCCCGATAGAATTAAACCGGGACCCAATAATGTTATTGCACTCGATGAAAGGTCGGGGCAATTCACATGGAGAAGCCCTCAGCAACGAGGTGAGTACAATATTGCGTTTCAAATTATTTCGTATAGAAGTGGCATTGCTATCGATACCACTATAAGAGATATGCAAATATTGGTAGAAGATTGCCAAAATGACCCGCCTAAAGTAACTACGATTGATAAAATATGCGTCATAGCAGGTCAAACGGTACAATTTCCTGTGACAGCTACCGACCCGAATACTGGTCAGCGAGTGAGTTTGACAGCGTTGGGTGGACCTTTTGAAGTGGCTCGCAACAAAGCAGTTTTTAGAGGTACAGGTGGAGCGAGTATCTTTAGAACGCTACCAGTGAGAGATACTTTTAGATGGGTTACTTTATGCGACCATATTGAGGAACAAGCCTATAATGTTGTTTTTAAAGCAGTGGATAATTTCTTTGATTCCACGGGGCTTGTTGATTTGAAAGCGGTACAAATAAAAGTAGTAGGACCACCACCAGAGGATGTGGCTGTTACATCTGGCTCAGGTCAGGCAACAGTGACTTGGAAAAAGCCTTATTTATGTGAAAATGCTAATGATCGGTATTTTTACGCTTTCTCCGTTTGGCGGAGAGAGGGTAGTAATCCGTTCCCTTTGGATACTTGCTCGCCTGGTTTAGCAGGGAAAGGTTATACCCGAATTATTTTTGATACGACTTTCCAAATGGTCAGTGGGAAGTATAATTACGTTGATAAAGATGTGGAAAGGGGTAAAACTTATTGTTATCGGATTTTAGCGCATTTTGCTCGCCGAACGGCAACTAATAATCCTTATAACCTTGTCGCCAGTTTACCTTCACAAGAAGTGTGTGTGCAATTGAGGAGAGATATTCCATTGATTACTAATGCAACGGTCGAGCAAACGAACGCTGCAACGGGTAGAATACTCGTCAGATGGACTAAACCTGTTGCGGGTGATTTGGATACTATTCTGAATCGAGGCCCTTATAAATACACAGTATTTAAAGCTACAGGTATTACGCGGAACAATCTGGTGGCTATTCCAGGAGCAACATTTACAAGCAATTCGTTTGCTGGTTTGGTCGATTCTATCTGGATTGATAATAATTTGAATACTGTTCAAAATCCATATTCGTATAGAATCGGGTTTTATATAAAAGGTGATTCGCTTTTAGGGTTCTCACAGGTGGCGTCATCTCATTTTTTAGCCATTGCATCCAGCGATAGGTTGAATGATTTGACTTGGCAAAAAGACGTGCCGTGGTCAAACTCTCGTTACGATATTTTTAGAAGTACGACCGGCATTAATGGTCAATTTGATTCCATTGGTACTACTGTAAATACGGCTTTTAGAGACAGTAATTTGATAAATAAAAAGGAATATTGCTATTATGTGCGAGCGATTGGTAGTTACGGAATCGTAGGTGTAGCAAGTCCTTTGGTGAATCTTTCGCAAAGGCAATGTGGCACACCGATAGATACAGTACCGCCTTGTCCGCCTACTTTAAATGTCACTAATAATTGTGACTCTACAGGTAGAGCTGCGGAATCTTCTATTATCAATCTATTGAAATGGACGAATCCTAAAAACCGGTGTAGGGGCTCAGATGATGCGGTAAAATACAATATTTATTACTCTGATACTGAGGGGGGACAATTCCGACGTCTGACAACCATCAATAATATTAATGACACTACTTTTTTACATAAAGAAGGGACTAAAGTGTCGGGTTGCTACGCAGTGACGGCGATAGATTCTATTGGTAATGAAAGTTTGAGGTCAAATATAGTGTGTATTGATAACTGTCCGATTTATATTTTACCCAATACATTCACTCCGAATGATGATGGTCAAAATGATATTTTTAAACCTATCAATTTGAGATATATCGTTAAAGTGGAGTTTAAAGTGTTCAATCGTTGGGGCGGTTTGGTTTTTGAAACAGAAACCCCAGCACTTAATTGGGATGGTAAAAACTTGAAAGGAACAGAATTAGCAGAAGGGACTTATTTCTATAAATGTCTTGTCTATGAACAAAGAGTAGTGGGCGTTGTTTTAAGCCCTAAAGTGTTGAGTGGTTATATTGAATTGATTAGAGGAAATTAGGTTTGTATTGTTGTATTGTTTTATTAATTTTTTTGAAACCACACATGATTTTTTTTGAGCCACGAATTAACGAATTTCGCTAATTTAGATGTTGACAAATTACAGCGAATTTTACGAAATTGCCCTCAAGGGCAATTCAGTTAGTGAAATTAGCTTAAATAAGTCAACATCTAAATAGGTGAAATTCGTTAATTCGTGGCTTAACAACTTTTATGTATGGTTTCAATAAATTAATTTTAAAGCAATACAACAATACAGCCACACAACAAATACAGCAAAATAACAATAAAATAATGTTTACAGGAATAATAGAATCGTTAGGGAAAGTTGAGCGGATAGAAAAAGAAGGAACCAATGTTCATTTTACTATTGCTTCCGAGTTGTCAAAAGAGTTAAAAATAGACCAAAGTATCGCGCACAATGGAGTTTGTTTGACGGTTGTGAAACAGACCCCTCAGTATCACGTGGTTACAGCGATAGATGAAACGTTGAAAAAAACGAATCTGAACGATTGGGCAGTTGGTGGTGTGGTGAATCTTGAAAGAGCCATGCAAGCGCACGCTCGATTGGATGGGCACATGGTACAAGGTCACGTGGATATGACGGGCGTTTGTACAAGTGTAGAAGACCAAAACGGCTCATGGGTTTTTACGTTTCAATATAACATGGCTCTTCAGTATTTATTAGTGGACAAAGGTTCTATTTGCATCAACGGTGTGAGTCTGACGGTGGTGAATCCTGTGGCTAATTCATTCTCTGTAGCTATCATTCCTTATACTTATGAGCATACTACTTTTCATCGTTTAAAAGTAGGAGATAGGATTAATCTTGAATTTGATGTGATAGGAAAGTATATTTCTAAATATTTTGAAGCGTATAAAGATGCTATTTTAAAAATGGGGTAAATTACCCGTTATTTTAAATGAAAAAGCCTTATGAAACTTAGATTCATAAGGCTTTTAAATTTTATAAGTCAATAAGAACTAAGATGATGTTAATCAATATTGCGTTGAAAATCAGCATATTATCCTAATATCTCAATATCATTTAATATCGACTTTTCACTTATTACATATTATTGTCAATGTCAATGTGTTGGCTATTGCCTATTGCCCAATCATTGTAAGGGGCATGAACAAATAGATGATTGGTTTGATCCAAACGGGCAGAAATTTTATTCACATCTATTTCTGGCGAAAGGGGTAAATTGACCAAATGATACGCCACTTGCTCAGTACCTTCCAGCACATCTACCATATAAGATACTAAAAAACGTTGACTTACGGTTTTAATCTGAATGCGTTCAGGATTAACGCCTGGAACGTGCAATATCAGATGATAGCCGTTTCTATCTTTCCACGCAGATACATCAGTTTGACTTACACCACCATTGATGGTATTCTGAAAATCTATTTGTGTTAGTAGTTCTTTCGGAATTTCTATTTTTGATTTCATGATTGCAGTGCTTTTTATTTATTATATAAAGAGCAAATTCAATACCAGTGCCATATTTTTGTCAATATGTCATGAAATTTTAATTAAAATAGACAAAGTGTCATGTTTTACGCTTTGTAATTCTGAATAACCTTCCTCACTGAGCCATATTGGTCGAGCAAATTAGCGGCGGTTTCGTGGTCAATATTGAGCTCAAACATAATCATGCGCACGCCTCTATTGACGAGTTTTTTATTGGTCAACTGCATATCAATCATTCGATTGCCTTTTACGCGACCCATTCTAATCATGAGGGTGGTGGAGACCATATTTAAAACGAGCTTTGTGGCTGT
>JANMYC010000385.1:0-1758 GCA_031381715.1 Saprospiraceae bacterium | reverse complement strand
CCACACGCTCAACACACCCGAAGGCGCTCTCGGCATGGCAGAACAGTTTTATGAAATAGAAACGATTAATTTGAAAACGTAGATTAGCTAACGAGAATTAGTTTAATGCGAATAAGGGGTTGAAAAGTCCTGCAAGGACGGTTAATCTTGTAGCCCCCAAATTTATTTGGGGGTAAAAACGGAAAAACACCAATAGAGTTCCGTAGGAACGGCGCATTTAATGATAGAATTCTTTCTTATATGTGCCGTGCCGATGGCACTCAAAATCTATTTTATGTCTATTTACCCCCAAATAAATTTGGGGGCTACAATATCGCCCGTCCTTACAGGACTTTTAATCCATTATTCGCATTATTACAAAATAGAATAGCAAATACCCCTCAATCATCTTATTTTTGCTTTTAAAAAGATATGTTTCATAAGGTTTTCCTTCCCCACCCTGCTTTGAAGGAATTCGTCAATAATATTATGGTTTTTCACGTCACTTTGGATGCTTCCGTGGAGCGTACTGTGATGTCGTTCCCACCATTGCCCGAAAATTGTCTTTATTTTTATCCTTTTGAAACGCCCGAAGCGGAGTATTTGACCCAAAATAAAAAAGTAAATCTATCCAGTAGCATCATTACGGGGCGACAAGTCAACCGCATCCATCTGAAAATGATGCACAATAATTTGACGATAAAAGTGGGATTTCAGCCCGGTGGATTATATCGCCTGATGGGTGTGCCTTTGAATAAGTTTTCGATGGATGAATCATTCGACAGCACATATGTACTGGATAAAGAGATAGTCTTTATTACCGAACAATTGCGAGAAGCCACTGCTTACGACCAAATGGTATCCATCATCGAATCTTTTTTATTAAAAAAACTCCAACACTTGCGTTCCAAATTGCCCATTGACAGCGTTTTACCATTGATTATTAAAAAAGGTGGTCTCTTGAATGTGGATGATATTGCTCAACAATCCTGCGTGAGCGTTCGCCAATTGGAGCGACAATTTCAACAGCGCATCGGTATTTCTCCCAAGTTTTTTGTTCGATTGACTCGTTTTTCAAAAGCATGGGTAATGAAAGAAAATAACCCTCACCTCAAATGGACGACAATCGCCTACGAATGCGGCTATTTCGATCAAATGCACCTCATCCGAGATTTCAAAGAATTCGCAGGCGTCACCCCCTCAGTAATTGAAGCAGAATTTAATAATTCTCCTTTCCTTTTCCGCAATCAACTCTTTTTTTAGTTGTTGGTTATTGATTATTGGTTATTGATTATTAGTTGTTGGTTATATTCAGCAACCACTAAACAACAACTAATAATCAATAACCAATAACCAATAACCAAAAAGTGTCGCTTTTGTACTATTTCCCCCTTTCTGGAAGTCATAGTTTTGTACCATATTTTTTAACAATCAAAAAAGAAATGGATATGAAACAAATGTTTTTTTCAATGATTTTAGCTTTAGTTACAACATCTCTAAGCTTTGCACAAAATACCGTTAATGATGAAAAGGAAATAGAAGCGGGCATAGATACTTTAATAAAAAGCTGGAACAATCACAATTATGCGGATATGAAAAATTACGCCACCGAAGATTGCGAATGGGTGAATATAGTGGGCATGTGGTGGAAAAACCGAGATGAAGTACAAAATGCGCACGATGCCTTTCACAAAACAATCTTTAAAGATGTCCCCCTTTCTAAAATCAAGACGACGATTCGTTTTATCACAGGGGACGTCGCTATTGTCCATTTAGAGC
>JANMYC010000376.1:0-5552 GCA_031381715.1 Saprospiraceae bacterium | reverse complement strand
TGTAGTACCTGCCATGTATACGTTTTGAGTGGAGAGGATTCTTTAGAGGAGATCTCAGATAAAGAGGAAGATTTTATTGATAGAGCGACCAATCCGAGGCTTGAATCCCGTTTGGCTTGCCAATGTGTCATTTTGGATAATGACGCAGTTATTGAAATTGAAGTACCCGATCAAAGTGGAATTATTGGGCATGAGCATTAAAAAAATAACAGCGATTATTCATTAAATATCTGTTTTTCAATACTTAGTTTATAATATCGTTAAAATTAAAATTCTGATGGAAGTTAAACCTTATGAAGCGGCGGGGAGTAAGAAGCAACAAGTGTCAACGATGTTTGACAATATTGCTGGAAATTATGATTTCCTAAATCATTTTTTATCATTGGGCATTGATAAAATCTGGCGAAGAAAGATGATATCAGAATTGGCTACTGTTCCCCACAGTTTCATTTTGGATGTGGCTACAGGCACGGGTGATGTGGCGATTAATACCATTAAACAATTGAAGGACAACGATATACATATTGTAGGTTTGGATATATCACCCCAAATGCTGAATGTGGGCATAAAAAAAATCCACAATATTGGAATGTCTCATAGGATAGAAATGCTCGTGGGGGATTCTGAAAATTTACCTTTTGATAGCAATAAATTTGATGCAATTACCGTTGCATATGGTGTGAGGAATTTTGAAAACTTGGAACGGGGTTTGTCAGAGATGCAGAGAGTATTGAAACCCAATGGAAAACTCGTTGTCTTAGAATTTTCAAAACCTCGGACGTTTCCATTTAAGCAATTATTCAATTTCTATTTTAAAAATATCCTCCCACTCATCGGTAAAATAACATCTAAAGACAACCGCGCATATACTTATCTTTATGAATCCGTCCAAGTATTTCCAGATGGTCAAGATTTTTTAAAAGTAATGGAAAAATGCGGTTTTAAAAGTACACAATGCAAGTCATTAACTCTCGGAATTTGCTCAATCTACACGGGTTTCAAAATATGAAAAAGTACATTTTAATGTCTTTTTCAGTCATTTTTATGCTTTTTTCACCCTTTTTACTGAGGGGTCAGTCAGTCGGAAAAGGCAATTATAATTATTTGGATTTTAATAAAAAGAACTACTATTTCGGTATCACATTGGCTTATAATAAATCTAATTTTAAGGTTTATAGAGGTAAAAACTTTTTATTAAATGACAGTATTGCCGGTTTAGAAAGTATCAAAGGACCGGGTTTTAATCTCCAAATTGTGAGTAATCTTAAATTAGGAGAGAACTTTGATGTTCGTTTTTTACCGGGTTTTTCATTTGGTGAGCGCCACGTTGAATACGACCCTACCCGTAAAAATGCTAAAAATACTGATAAATCCATCGAATCGGTGTTCGTAGAATTACCATTTCACGTCCGATACAAATCTGCTCCTTATTATGATAAACGTCTTTTTGTGATGGGTGGCATGAAATATAGCTACGACATTCAAGCAAAGAGCCGTCAACGGACTATTGCCAACAATTTAAGAATATCCCCAACGGATTTTCAAGTTGAAATGGGGGCGGGTATTCAGATGTTTTTCCCTTATTTTATCTTTTCTCCCGAAATTAAGTTTTCACACGGCATCGGCAATATTTTAATATATCAAAATGGTGTTAAAGAATCGAACGTCATTGAAAAATTAATGTCGCGTACTTTTACAATTTCACTGCATTTTGAAGGATAACTTAACGATTGTTGGTTATTAGTTATTGGTTGTTTTGAAATCACCAATAACTAATAACCAATAATAAATAACCAAATCAGTGTTTTTCATTCGGATATTCCTTATTAAATTCATATTTCATAATATCGTGAGATGTGATGATGCCGACTAATTCACCATCTTTGGTAATAGGCACACAGTGAAATAGGTGCTCCAGTAGAACTTCGGCTGCCGAGCCTACCTTATCATCTGGCTCTAAAGTGGCTATTTTACGGGTCATGACATCAGAGACGTTGATTTTATCATAGTCTTCAAATTTTTTATCCAACCAAAGCAAATCGCCAGTGGTAATGATACCGACCAATTTTTTACCATCCACCACGGGTACATGATGAATTCTTTTTTGAGTCACAATTTCTTTTACTTTTGAAAGTTTGTCATTGATGTTGACAGTAATGACTTGAGTAGTCATGATGCTGGATACGGTTTCGTTCATCATAGGGCAATAAATTTTTGAAATGTTTTAAAAATGCTGTGTACTCAATCAATTTAAAAGCAAATCCATAGTAAAGTGTACCAATCTTATAGTTTTTAGTGACAGTTATCTACCCTCCTTGACCCCGAGTACTCGGGGGGGTAGTCACTCAGTATTTCTCCAAAATTAACCAAATTGTTTGGCTTTTGAAATAAAATAATGCTTATTTCTTAATTTTTTAAAAACTAAAACTTTCGTTTAGTGATAGAGGACTTCATTGGTTCACATTTGGCTTCGCTCAATAACCCATAAAAAGTTTCAGTTTTAAAAACATAAAAACTACCTTTGTGTCCCATAATGAAAAGAGCGAAGAAAAGGGAAAATGGCTCTCATTTTACCTTGTTTTTCTAAATATCTAATTTTTTATGGCAAAGTACATATTCGTTACTGGTGGCGTAACATCATCTTTAGGGAAAGGCATTATTGCGGCTTCTCTTGCTAAATTACTTCAAGCGCGTGGCTTATCTGTCACCATTCAAAAATTCGACCCTTATATCAACGTTGACCCCGGCACGCTCAATCCGTATGAGCATGGCGAGTGCTATGTGACGGACGATGGTGCTGAAACAGACCTTGATTTGGGGCATTATGAGCGTTTTTTGAATACGCCAACTTCTCAAGCCAATAATGTGACGACTGGTAGAATCTACCAATCCGTAATCAATAAGGAAAGGGCAGGGGACTACTTGGGTAAAACGGTTCAAGTTGTTCCGCACATCACGGATGAAATCAAGCACCGTGCACAGTTGTTGGGTGCTGGCAATCAGTTTGATATCGTCATTACTGAATTGGGTGGCACTGTTGGGGATATTGAATCTTTACCGTATCTGGAGGCTTTGCGCCAATTGCGTTGGGAATTGGGTGGAGATAATTGTTTAGTGATTCATTTGACGCTGATTCCTTATTTAAAAGCTGCAAAAGAGTTGAAAACCAAGCCCACACAGCACTCCGTCAAAGAACTTTTGAGTGCGGGTATTCAGCCTGATGTGTTAGTTTGTAGAACGGAGCACCCAATAAGCATGGATATTCGTCGGAAATTGGCTCTATTCTGCAATGTCGAGGTATCTTCGGTGATAGAAGCGATGGATGCAGATACGATTTATGATGTGCCGTTATTGATGCTTAAAGAGCGTTTGGATGCGGTGGTGATTTCAAAATTGCGTTTGCCTGACCGTCGGGAGCCCGATTTGAAGAAATGGAAAGAGTTCCTCGGCAGACTTAAAAACCCAAGTAGAGAAATAAAAATTGGTTTAGTCGGCAAATATAACGAATTGCAAGATGCGTATAAGTCTATCTATGAAGCATTTATACACGCGGGCGCGGTCAATGAATGTAAAGTAAAAGTAGAACCCATTCACTCAGAGCATCTTGAAAATAGTAAAACGGATATTGCTAAATTATTGAATTCATTTGATGGTATCTTGGTTGCACCCGGCTTCGGTGAGCGTGGAATTGAAGGTAAATATGAAGCTATTCGTTTTTGTAGAGAGAATAAAAAGCCATTTTTTGGCATTTGTTTGGGTATGCAATCGGCAGTGGTAGAGTTTTCAAGGAATGTTTTAGGCTTAAAAGATGCCGCTTCTACGGAAGTTGACCCGAATACCGCTAATCCAGTAATTGATTTAATGGCAGACCAAAAAATAATTTCAGCTAAAGGGGGAACCATGCGTCTGGGGGCTTATTCATGCGAAATAAAAAAGAAAACGAAGGCTTTTGATGCCTATAAACTCTCTCAAATAAGTGAAAGACACCGCCACCGTTGGGAGTTCAATAATAAATATTTAAAACAAATAGAAGCTGCAGGCATGGTTGCTACGGGCATCAATACAGATTCTGGCTTGGTTGAAATTGTCGAAATTACAGATCATCCCTGGTTCGTAGGTGTGCAATTTCACCCTGAATTGAAAAGTACGGTCGAAAATCCACACCCATTATTCGTGGATTTTGTGAAAGCTTGTTTGAAATAAATGCGTTTTTACTGTAAAATACTGAGGGGGAAGTTTCGATGTTGAAACTTACCCCCTCAGTATTTCTACGAAATGTGTTAAATCCAATGACCGAACTATATTTTTTTCAAATCTAATCCTCGATATAAACGATTTAGGGGAAGTGGGCAATCGTGCAGAGCATGTAAAATAGCCACAACATTCTCACCATCGTAGTCTTTTAAAATCCAAGTTTCGTCAATTTGTTTTGTGAAAACGGAAACGTGTTTCCTATCTTGATGGATTAGTACATACTCTTTGAAAGATGGAATAGTGCGGTACATTTCAAATTTCGTCGTTTTATCATGGCTTGAAGTGGAAGCAGATAATACTTCAACAATGATTAATGGATTGGTTATAGTATCGTTTCTATCCTCAAAATACTGAGGGGCCTCACAAACGACCAAGGCATCAGAATATACAATTTTATTATAAGCGTCAATTCTAATTTTAGTATCACTACCATTTACTAAATAATTATAATCGTTTTCAAAAACAAACATATTCAGCAGCGTAGTAGTCATAACCGCTAAATTATCATGGTTAAAAGTTCCTCCAGCCATAGGTATGATGATGCCGTCATGATATTCATTTTTTGTCAATGACTTTTCTTCTTCTCGAAAATAAGTCTCCAATGATACCCGACGGGCTTTTTTTATCTTATTTTTAGGTTGTGGTGCAATTAAGATTTCAGACATCTTTTTAATTGTTTTTTACAAAAATACGCATTTTTGATAGAAAGTAAAAGTTTATGTATTCTCTATTTTAGGGTTTTAAGAAAAATAAAAATCAGTTTCATAAACCACTTATTTCTACTTTTAAAAATAATGCCTTACTTTTGCGCCAATTTCAGAAATCAATTAATTGGTCAAATATTAATTTCCACATTTTAAAAGAAGATTTAGAAATGTCAGTTGAAACAAAGTCACGTTTAAGTTCGATGGTGAGCAGCATGTCAGAGAGTGAAACACTCAAAATGGCTCAAATGGCTCGCAATCTGAAAGCACAAGGGCATGATGTCATCAGCCTAAGCCTTGGAGAACCCGATTTTGATACGCCCGACCATATCAAAATGGCAGCGGTCAAGGCACTTGCTGAAGGGTTTACCAAATACACACCTGTTCCGGGTATTCCCGATTTATTGGATGCCATTTCAAAGAAATTTAAACGGGACAATGACCTTGATTATGCGCCCAACCAAATCATCGTGAGTAATGGCGCAAAGCAATCCATTTCAAATATCAGTTTTGCCCTATTGGAAGAAGGTGATGAGTGCATCATTTTTGCGCCGTATTGGGTGAGTTATATTGAAATTGTGAAAATGACGGGTG
>JANMYC010000375.1:0-11349 GCA_031381715.1 Saprospiraceae bacterium | reverse complement strand
CAAAAGGTGGTATTTTCCCACACTTGAAAGTAAATCATAGGTCAATTCCGCTCTTTTAGCATCAGGATGGCGACGACTTGGCGCATCCAGAGCTTTCGTGATGTTTTTTTCTCTATCCTTATCCAAATAATGAACGAGTGTTGCGCTGAGGGGGTCAGGTCTATCTTTCACCAAAGCCCAATAAGTTTTATCCACTTCTCTATCCGCAAATAATTTATTCATGCGCTCCAAAGCCTTGCTCGTGCGCGCGAAAATGACTGCCCCGCTCACTGGTCTATCTATCCGATGAACCACACCTAAAAAAACATCACCTTTTTTGGCATATCGTGCTTTGATATAATCTTTTGCGTATTCTACCAAAGGCTTATCGCCCGTTTCGTCACCTTGAACCAACATACCCGCAGGTTTGTTAACTGCTAATATATGGTTGTCCTCAAATATAATTTGTAAACTCATTTTTTCTTTTAAAAAGCGCTTCTGAACGCTTCTATTTTTTAATTAAGCTACAAAAGTACAAAATTAGAGGGAAATGTCAGTTTTAAGTGATGTTCTATTTTATTTTAAGTAAAATGAACTATTCAATGTTTTTTAAAATAATAGTTTTACTTTCACGAATAATAGTTAATGACTTAATTTTGACAGTTATAGTGAACTTTTTAACTTTGTGTAATGTTAAAAAAGTATCATAAATTTACTCCTCAGTCATGCCTTGGGCTTGTCATGCTTTAAGCTTGATAAAATGGGGTGCATCAATGGAGCGAAACGCACCATATTTCAACCATTTTAAAAATTTCAAACTAAAAATAACAATAAAAAACCCATTTTGTGAATAATACATCCACACTTACAGCTTTACAACGATTTTTCAGATTACTCAAAGGCGATAGAAAAGAAATATATTATATCTACATCTACGCAATTTTCGCCGGTGTCATCAACTTGACGCTGCCTTTGGGAGTCCAAGCCATTTTAAGTTTTATTCAGGGCGGAACTGTTTCGGCGTCATTTTGGCTTTTGATTGTGGTCGTTACCGTCGGTACTTTGATGGCGGGCGTGCTTGTAATCATGCAAATGACGGTGAGCGAAACCCTTCAAAGGCGTATTTTTACCCGGGTTTCATTCGATTTTGCGGAACGAATCCCGAATCTTAGAACTGAAAGCGTCAGAAGAGAATATGTTCCAGAGCTGGTCAACCGTTTCTTTGATACACTTACGATTCAAAAAGGTCTTCCAAAAATTTTAATAGACCTTTCAACTGCCGTCATGCAAATATTCTTTGGATTGCTTTTACTTTCATTTTATCATCCATTATTTATATTTTTTGGCTTTATTTTACTCCTCGTTTTAATAATAATATTTCGATTCACGGGACCAGCTGGTTTAAAAACAAGTATTTATGAATCAAAATACAAGTACGAAGTGGCATATTGGCTGCAAGAAGTAGGGCGTACTCTGAATACTTTCAAGCTCACTGGCAGTAGTGAACTACCCCTCAGTAAAACCGATATTCACGTTCAAAAATACCTCAATGCCAAGGAAAATCATTTCAAAATTCTCCAATTTCAGTATGCAACAATTGTTGCCTTCAAAGCTACGGTAACATTTGTTTTATTGGCTCTGGGCAGTTATTTGGTAATCACTAATCAGATAAATTTGGGGCAATTTGTGGCGTCTGAGTTGATTGTTTTATTGATTATTAACTCTGCTGAAAAGCTCATTGTTTCGATGGATACGGTTTATGACGTCCTTACTGCCATCGATAAAATAGGCGCAGTCACTGACATTCCTTTAGATAACTCTGAAGGTTTGGATTTCAACGAAATAGACAATCATAAAGGCATTCGTGTACAATTACAGGATGTGAGTTTGTTTTATAATGACAGTAAAAAAGCCACTTTAGAAGGTATTAACCTTGATATCAAATCAGGTGAAAAGGTCTGTATTGCTGGCTATAATGGTTCTGGAAAAACGACTTTAGTTCAGATAATTTCTTGTTTTCTCAATGATTTTCAAGGTTCAGTGCTCTATAATGGCATTCCTCGGAGAAATTTCAATCAAAAATCATTGCGCAAGCACATTGGCGATTACTCCAGCCAAGAGGACATTTTCAAGGGCACTTTAAGGGAAAATATTGATTTGGGCAATCCCAATATCAGCTTTGAAGATGTCGTTAAAATTGCTGAATTGGTTGGTCTTAACGGCTTAATAAGGTCACTTTCTCACGGCTTTGATACCGTACTTTTACCCGAAGGAAAAAACCTTCCCCGCAACGCCAAAGCCAAAATTATCCTTGCCCGTAGCTTAGCTTCAAAGCCCCAACTATTGGCAATTGAAGAATTAATGGCGAATATTGAGTTAAAAGACCGTACGCACATTGCTCAATTATTGACTGATAAAGATCAACTTTGGACATTGGTAGCTGTTACAGATGACCCGATTTTAGCTTCTCTATGCGACCGTATTTTTATCATGAAAGAAGGGCAAATAGTTGAAGAAGGTAATTTTGAAAAAATTAAACACAGCACCCATTTTAAAAAGGTATTTAAGGTTTCAAATTTTGAATAAACCCTTGAAAGTGCCTTGAAAATACCTTGAAAATACCTTGAAAATGTTCAGATACTGAGGGGGTAGTCATCTATTTCAAAAAACGTTCAATTTAGAATTTTCAAACTAACAAATAGTATGCTTTTTATATCCGATAATAATGTCCATATTGATACATCTAAATATGGCGCTTTTAATAAAATCAGCCTTTCAAATGCCCACGTTGCGTTTAAAAGATTCTTGATATTCTTTTTTATATTGGTTTTCATTATATTGTTTTTGCCTTGGACTCAAAATATCCGAGCCAAAGGCATCATCACCACGCTTACGCCCGACCAGCGTCCACAAACCATTCATTCAACTATTGCGGGTAGAATAGAAAAATGGTACGTTAGAGAGGGTCAATTGGTTAAAAAAGGCGACACCATAGTTTTCCTTTCTGAAATAAAAACGGAGTATTTCGACCCTGACCTTTTGTCCCGCACCCAAGCGCAGGTGAACGCAAAATCAAGTTCCGTGGGTAGTTACGATAATAAAGTTGTGGCTCTTAGTGAACAAATTGTCCAATTCCGCCAAGAACTGCGTTTCAAAAGAGACCAATTGAGCAATAAAGTACAACAAACCAAACTTAAAGCAGAATCTGAAAGATTGGATATACAAGCCTCAAAAATCAACCTTGAAAATGAGCAAAAACAACTTGCTCGTACCGAAGAGTTATTCAAACAAGGCTTAAAATCGCTCACTGACCTTGAAAATAAAAAAGCTAAATTTCAAGAATCTCAGGCCAAATTGCTTTCATCTGAGAATAAATATCAACAATCGCTTCAAGAAATCGATAATTTAGCCTTTCAACTGAGGGGTGCCGATAGCGAATACGCGGGTAAAATCGCTAAAACTGAGAGTGAAAAACAAAGCACTATGAGCGACAAGTTCGGTGCCGAGGCAGATGTCAATAAGTTGAAGAACCAGTACAGTAATTATGCCGCACGGTCACAATTTTATGTCATTACTGCGCCCGTGGATTGCTACATTACCAATGCATCAAAAGAAGGTATCGGTGAAACGATAAAAGAAGGAGAAGCTATTGTGAGTATTGTTCCAGCGGTTATGAATTTGGCTGTTGAAATGTTCATCGACCCCATTGATTTGCCTCTGGTGCAAATAGGCTCGCCTGTGCGTTTCATTTTTGATGGTTGGCCTGCATTCATTTTTTCAGGTTGGCCCAACGCCACTATAGGTACTTACAGCGGTCGGGTTTTCGCAATGGATAATGTGGCAAATGAAAAAGGTAAATACCGACTTTTGGTACAGCCCGATAAAGACCAGCAAAAATGGCCCGATGCCTTGCGCCCAGGCTCAGGCGCGAGTGGTTTTGCCCTATTAAAAGATGTGCCCGTTTGGTATGAGCTTTGGCGGCAATTGAATGGTTTTCCACCAGAGTTTTATACAGATTTAAAAGAAGTAGAGAAGAAAAAGGAGAAGAAATAAAGAAAAAAATAATGAGATTTATATACATATACACCTTCATTTTAATTGTTTCACAATCAGCTCGGGCGCAGTCTCCACAGACGGATTCGTTGCCCCAACTGAGTTTTGGTCAGTATTTACAACTAATAAAAGAGTTCCACCCGAATGTAAAACAAGCTTTTTTGCTCAATAGAACCGCTCAAATGGAGCTTTTAGGGGCAAAAGGTGGTTTTGACCCTAAAGTTTTTGGTGATTACGAACGAAAGAGTTTTGACGGTAAAAACTATTTTGCAACGGGTGAATATGGCGTAAAAGTGCCTACTTGGTATGGTATTGAACTCAAAGGCGGCTACAATACGGCAAGTGGCGTCTTTTTAAATGATGAAAATAAATTGCCCAAGCAAGGTCAAGCCATATTAGGGATATCAATGCCCCTTTTACAAAATTTGCTCTTGGATGAAAGGCGCGCCAATCTGCAAAAAGCGAGACAAGCGCAAAGCTTGTATGAAGCCGAAAGAAATGCTCTTTTGAATGATATGGGACTTGATGCCGCTAAAGTATATTGGAAGTGGGCATTTTCATATCAGCAGTTAAAAATATATGAAAAGGCGTTAAATATTGCTGAAAACCGGTTTAAAGCCATTCGTGAATCTTTCATTTTAGGGGATAGAATGGCAATGGATACGCTTGAATCCTACACACAAGTGCAAGATCGTTCAGTTCAATACAATGAAGCAGCCATCGAATTTCAAGAAAATTCATTAAAATTATCCAATTTCCTTTGGGCTAAAGACTTAAAACCCGTTGATTATCAATATCAATGGCAACCGCAGGGTATTAATGCGGACGAAATTTTAATCAATAATATTTTAAAAGATAACAGGAATAACCTCGTTCAAGAGTTGAACAGAAATCATCCGGCATTGCGCGTTTATGAATTCAAACTGGCTCAGTTGGACGTAGATCGCCGTTTAAAAATGGAAAAACTCAAGCCTAAATTGAATATTAACTACAATATTCTGGGAAATGGTCTCAATTTTCCCGTTTTATTGACCGATAACTATAAATGGGGCATTTCTTTCAGTACCTCTACCCTCTTCCGTTCCGAACGCAGCGACGTGCAAATAGCCCGCATCAAAATAGAAAATACGACTTTGATGCAGCAACAAAAGACACTTGAGCTACAAAATAAATTGCGCTTAGCTTTCAATGAATTAGACAATCTCCAAAAGCAAATCACCACTTATAACCAAGCAGTTGCCAATTACCAGCAGCTTTTGCAACTCGAAAATACCCGTTTTGAGTTGGGCGAAAGCACATTTTTCCTCATCAATAGCCGTGAAATGAAGTTTTTAGAATCCCAAATCAAATTAGCAAAGCTTTTTGCTGATTATAAAATTGCCTTAGCAAATATTGATTGGGCAAGTGGAAAAGCCGCATTTTAATGTATATTTGCGTTTTTCTTGGTGCAATACTGAGGGGGTAATCCGATAAATAATCAAATTGGCATTAAATTATTACCATTTCACGTTGAGTAATATCAAAACAAAATCATAAAAAAGGAAAGTTTTAAGCAGCTAATCCACCAACTGTTCGTTTAGAATGTATGAATAAAAAAATTACGAAAAAGGCATTATTGATATTAGGTATTGCAGTTACGCTCTTCTTAAATGGCTGCGATAAAAACTCCAATAAAGATAAAATTATTGACGTTGAAAAGGAATTCAATGTGCAATTATGGGAAAAATTGGACGATGATGGAGGCAAACTTCAATTTGTGTTGTCCACAGTGAAGGAGCAATCCTGTGGGGGTACGCATATAGACATGAATATGAACCAAATCAACTCAAAATTAGTGGTTACTATCAAAAGTCTTGTTTACCCTCAAACCTGCAATGGAGCAGCCTCTAAAGTGTCGGATACCCTCACATTGGGTAATTTTTCGGAAGGCTCTTATAAAATGAATATCAATCTCAAGGATATAGTTTTAAATGAAGGACTTTTGACGATTGAAAAGGGCAAATTCAGTATGGCGATGGACAAGCAAGATGGGATTGCCATTTCTTCAAACGAATTGCTCCGTGTTCCAAGCGGCACTATCTGGGGATACGTGTCATATGACAACGGACAGGAAGCAAAATATATTAAGTTTTTTGAAAACTTAGGTAAAATTGCTACACCCCTCAGTATTTCGAACGGAAATTATGGTCATTTTGTCATCGATGCGAATAAAAACGTGGACATCAAAACCAACTTCGATACTAAAAAACAAAATATTAAAAAGATATTTTACACCTTAAATAAGCCCAATATTGAACTTGAAAACCTCATTCAAGAATATCGCGCGCAAGGTCTTGAGATAAAAATGTTGACTTATAACGGTAAAACGTATTAAAACGACAATTTTATCAATCAAAACAAATGGCATGGTGAGAACCATGCCATTTGTTTTTTTTAAAAGAATTAAATATCTTGCAGCTGTTCAACACATTTTTAACTACACAAAGTAACATCTATGAACCAACATCAAGACTATGACAAAATTATCAAAGAGAATATTGAAAAAATAAGTGAATCAATTCTGCATAAAATATGCGGAATTTCACTTGAATCCATGGAAAATATCTCCGCCACAATGCCCAAAACAATAGAACGTAGGGCTGATTTTCTTAAAATTGGCATTAACAAGGCTACCCAAAAAAGAGAAATATTTCATATCGAATTTCAAACAAACGTACACCCTCACATGGAGAAGAGGGAACTGTTGTACTATGCACTTCTAAATGACAAATACGAACTTCCTATTCATCAATTTGTTATTTATTTGGGTGAATATAATTGGACAACTCCTACCCATATTCAACATCCAAAACTGACTTTTTCATATGAAGTTATTGCTCTTAACAAACTCGACTATCAAATATTTATACAATCAGAGAAACCAGAAGAAATTATATTGGCTATATTAGCGGATTTCAAAAAAGAAAATAAAGAAAACGTTGTCAGAAGTATAATTCAAAAGGTAAAAGATAAGTCTAAAAATGCCCAAAAACTTCAAAAAGTGATTTTTCAATTGGAAATATTATCCAATTTACGTAATTTGCAATCTGAAATTATTAAACAAATAAGTGCCATGCCAATAACATTTGATATAAAAAAAGATTTGAGATACCAACAAGGTATCGAGCAAGGTATCGAGAAAGGAATCGAAAAAGGAGTCGACCTCGGTAGAGAAAAGCTTATTTCTGAAGTCATCCATAATGCCCATAAAAGCGGCACCTCTATTGAAACGATTGCCAAAATTCTTGACTTACCAGTAAAAGAAATTAAAAGTAGAATGAAAAAAATGGGGTTAGGGTAGCTATAATGTCTCACTATATAAGAAACGACGTAAGAGATTGAACTCATAGGTCGTTCTTTATTTTATACCCCGCAGTATTTTTATCTGATTTGAATATTTTATAACTCAAAGTTAAACCCTTCTTCTACGAATCTTTCATATTTCTCTTTATCAAATTGATACAAACGGGCTGGACGGTGGGCAACGCCTTCTTGCGATTCATTCAAATCGACTATAAAATCCATTGAAAGTATTTTTTTTCTGAAATTACGTTTATCAATGCCATTTTCGGGGTCTAATTCCAAAATAGCTTGGTAAAGATGCTGCAATTCAGTTAAAGTAAACTTTGGTGGAAGCAATTCAAAACCTATCGGGCGAACTCGCACCCGTTGTTTGAGCGTTTGAAAACACGCATTCAGTATTTCATTGTGGTCAAAAGCCAGCTCTTTGAGCTTCGACACACTGTGCCACTTTGCTTTTTGCGCAAATGAAGCAGGCGTAACCGTGTATCTATTGATTTTTAATAAAGAAAAATAAGCCACTGATACCACACGCCCAAGCGGATGCCGATTAACTGAACCGAATGTGCGTACCTGTTCAAGATACACATTTTTCAGCCCCGTTAACTCTTCCAGAATTCGAGCAGTCGCATCATCAATATCTTCAGTTGGGTACACAAAGTCACCTGGTAAAGCCCATTTATCGAGATAAGGTTCTGTACCACGCTTTATCAGTAACACTTTAAGGTCTGCCTCATCAAATCCAAAAATGACATTATCTACCGTAACTGCTGTTTTAAAAAACTCCTGGGAGAACTGAGCCATTGTACTGTTCTTGTTGCTTCAATTTATAGTTGTGAATATAGTTTACTAAATAAAACGGTAAAAATACAATATATCCACTGTTCCACAAAATTTACGCCGACCTTTGTGTAAATCATACATCAACTCATTGAAACAGAATAAAATTTCTATGCACTGAATTATGGGGATTATTTCCCAATTTTAATGATTATTGTAATAAATTATCAAAATTTTCCGTGGTTTTGTTTTAGTTCAATTTGACCTATTACCACCTATTTTGAGTTCTGAAACTGTTTTATCTAAGTGCTCTAAAACGTGTTTTTGAGTACCGCTTCCTGTGCGATGATGATAATTTTTAACCAAATATTCCAATAAAATAGAAGCCTCCTTGGAGTCCAAATGCGCCTCATAATGCTGCGTTAGCCATTTTAAAGTAAGTTGATAATATTCTAAACTAACTTTTGAATTACCTAAAAGTATATCACAATATTTCTTTTTCAAGTCAAGTGAAGTTGATGATGTGAGCGAAATATATTCCTTAAATTTCACTGCGTAAACCCTTGAATACAATAGCCTTATATCTTTAAAATCAAAGTTTTCCCAAAAAAGATGCAGTGGATAATTGAGGTAACTTGACCGCTCCGGTTCATTGGATTTTATTAAAAAAGAGTTTTTGTTGATGGTTTTTAAATGCTTTTTAGCATCAAAAGTGGATTGTGCATGGATTAATTTCGCCATAAACAATTGTGGATTATTGTTGACGACAACCTCCTGTTGATATTCCAGCCCTCTCAGTATTCGGTAATAATTTTTCAACTCATCATCGCTGATGGTTTTTTTAAGTGAAGCCGCCAGTTCATGCTCCGATAAGTTCTTTTTAAGCTTATTGACCGTTTTTAAATAGTCGAAATAATGGCGATTTTCTTCAGACCGAATCACTTCTGCATACTCAAATGGAGCTTCCAATTGGGTTTTAATGGTAAAATCTTTCCATCCGTTCACAATAAAGTCGAAAAGTTGTACCCCCTCAGTATTGGAGATAAAATAAACGCCTTCGGGGATTCTCCGATTCCTCGTAAAGCGCATAAAACCCGTCAAAGAATCCACTTTTGAGGAATCAACGATATAGGTTTCATTGCCGTAATAATATCCTAAATAGGCTTTTTTCGATTTAAAACCCTTGATAGAAATTTTAATATCATAAAAAGTGCTATCAACGGCGGCATTAAGAAAAGGTAAATAGGTTAAAATGATGGTTAAAGTTGTAATAATTCGTTTCATGGATTGATGAACTAACTTTTTGTTAACAAACTTTCGGATTTCGTTACCAAAAACAATTTATAAAAAAAACAATACTTGCAATTGAAATGAAAATATTAAGATTAGAGGGTTTTGAAACAGTTTCTTATATTTGCCAAAATTTTTATCTAAATTTTATCTATTGGAAAAGACTTTACAACAATACGATTCTGTTACCACCTGCTGCCGTGACCTTTTTATTAAAAAAACTAAAGATTATGGCACTGCTTGGCGCATTCTACGCCCTTCGTCGCTCACTGACCAGCTGTTGATTAAAGCCCGAAGGATTCGCCAAATTGAAGAATCCGGGGCGCAACTGATAGCGGATAAAGTCGACGATGAATACATTGGCTTAGTTAATTACAGTATTTTGGCAATTATTCAGCTAGCTTTGCCCGCTGAAACTGCAATGGAACTACCCCCTCAGTATGCGACCGATTTATACGATTCTACACTCTTAGAAACTCGGGCGCTAATGATGCGTAAAAATACAGATTATGGCGAAGTTTGGCGCGATATGAGGCGGTCAAGTTTAACCGATTTGATATTGATGAAACTCCTCAGAGTGAAACAAATTGAAGACAATGCCGGTAAAACGCTTGTATCGGAAGGTTTAGTGGCTAATTATCAAGACATTATAAATTACTCGATTTTTGCATTAATTAAAATAGATGAAGAATAATTTTTTTTCATCCAACTAAAATAAATTAAAAAAAATATGACCATCTGGAATCTACTCATTGGTTTTGCTATCGGTGGAGGCATTTTGACCGCCATTACTGGCTTATTTTTAAAAGCTCATAAAAATTGGCTATTCACTTTTCTCCAAAATTTTACGGGCGTTTGGTTTATCTTTTCGGGTGCGGTAAAAGCAGTTGACCCTTGGGGAACGGCGATTAAAATGCAACAATATTTCGGCGAATTTGAAAATACATTTAAAGGTACTTCAGCAAAGTTCCTTGCGCCAATTTTCCCTTGGTTGGCGGATTATGCTTTGGGTTTCTCCATTTTTATGATTACCCTTGAAATAATAGTGGGTTTGATGCTCATTTTGGGGCATAAAACGAAACTTACTTCGTGGTTGTTTTTAATCATCATGGCATTTTTTACGGTTTTGACGGGCTATACCCATTTCACAGCTTTTGTACCCGATGGCGTTAACTTTTTTGAGTTTTCAAAATGGGGCGAATATGTCGTGACCAATATGAAAGTGACGGATTGCGGTTGTTTTGGCGATTTTTTAAAATTAAGTCCAACGACTTCATTCTATAAAGACATCGCTTTGATGCCGATTGCTTTACTTTTTGTGTTTAAAAACAAGCAATTTCACTCTTTATTCAGCAATACAATGCGTGTTGTTATCATTGCGCTCACGCTCGTCGGGACGTTGGCATTCAGCTTGTACAACACCTACCAAAACGAACCCGTTGTTGATTTCCGTCCGTTTAAAAATGGTGTGAACATCAGAGAGCAAAAGAAAGCGGAGGAAGAGGCAGCATCAGCGGTGAAAATCACTGATTGGGAACTTAAAAATGAAAAAACGGGTGAGATAAAAATCGTAACCAATAAATTCTATATGGATGAAAAAAGCTACGAACAATATAAAAAAGAAGATGGATGGGGCGTGCTCAGGCAAATAAAAACTGAACCAACTTTAGCACATTCTAAAATCAGTGATTTTGGCATCAACGATAAAGATGGTAACGATGTTTCGGAAGCTCTTTTGAGTGAGCCGAATTATACTTTCCTCATTGTGAGTTGGAAAATGCCTTCCGAAACCGTTAAAAAGACGATAACTGTTCCCGATTCTATTTTTAGAAAAGATACTGTGCGGATGAAAATAGCGGGTGTGGATACTTTTGAGATTAAAAAAGTGTTTGAAAAAGTAGGTCAAAG
>JANMYC010000263.1:0-1516 GCA_031381715.1 Saprospiraceae bacterium | reverse complement strand
TTTTGACGGAAAGCAAAAAGCCGTCGAATTATTGGGACACTCTGAAAAGACGGGAAAGTCAACTTTCCGCAATTTGCGGAAAGTTCAAATTTCCCGCTACGGACGGCAAAATGCGCTCCACGGAATGTGCCAATACTGAGGGGGTGTTCCGCATCATCATGTCCATCCCTTCGCCCAAAGCGGAGCCGTTCAAGTTGTGGCTGGCTCAGGTAGGGAAGGAGCGCATGGAGGAATTTGAAAACCCCGAATTAGCCGTTGAGCGGGTTCGGGAAATTTACCGCGCCAAAGGATACAGCGATGAGTGGATTGAAAAACGCTTAAAATCAATCAGCGTCCGCAAAGAATTGACGGAGGAATGGAAGAAAAGGGGCATTACAGAAAAAAAAGATTACTCGTTTTTAACGGCAACAATCGCTAAACACACCTTCGGCTTAACGCCTAGTGAACACAAAGCGTTTAAAGAAATTAAACCAACCGATAATTTACGTGATAATATGTCAACCATCGAGTTGCTTTTTTCAGCAATAGGCGAGGAGGCTACCCGAATGATAGCCGTCAAAACGGACGCAAAAGGGTACAACGAAAACCACGATTCGGCGGTGAAAGGCGGCACGGCGGCGGGTGCAGCCATTAAAAATTTTGAAAAAAATTCGGGTTTAGATGTGGTCTCAAAAGATAATTTTTTGAAACAAATTGAAGATGCTGAAAATAAAGAAGAATCCTCTAATGCCCCACTGTTAGATTTTGAACATTTGGACGATAATAAATAGTGAGAACACCCATCTGAATTGATGAGTGGAAAATTTAAACTTTGGATAAATATTAATGAGCCAGATACTCTCATTTTTAAATGTTTTATGCGAATTAGGGGTTTGAAAATCCCGTTTCACGGTAGTTTGGATCAAAAAAGTCCCACGAGATATTTTTTGCATCATTGAAATAGGGAAGTGCTTGATTTTAAAATGTGTTTAAGAATTTAAAACCAAATATAAAGAAGTGTATTTGATTTTAAGTTCTTAAACACATAATAAAAGATAAGTATTTCACTTATCGAAAATACGGAATGATATTTGAAAAAAATATCAATTGAAAGGGAAGACTCACACAAAAGAATTGTCAACCAAATGCCATTTTTAGCGGTTGACAAAATTAGCATTTTGTCAACCGCCCAGACCCCCGCTCTAAAAATGTTTATTCGCAAAGATGCTCAAAAACTGGACTCATGTTCAATCAACAACAAATTAAATACTTAACCGCCAAAGACGAATCCGATTTACTCAAAAACTTAGAAAATGTTAAACATAGATTCATCAACTTGCTGATGCTCGACGGTGGTATGCGCGTGTCCGAAGCCATATCGCTGCAAGTAAAGGATTTTAATTTTCAGAAAAAAGAAATCTATGTCAAGACATTGAAAAGGAAAAAAGATGTCTGGCGCATCGTGCCTATGACCGATAAAATCCTCACTACCGCCACCGAATACTGGAAAGATGCCAACATCAAAAAGCCCGATGCG
>JANMYC010000242.1:0-18230 GCA_031381715.1 Saprospiraceae bacterium | reverse complement strand
TTCTTTATCGGGTAGAAGGACAATTTTGACGTTCATATCCTCTTCCAAGACCATATCCAAACCCCTCAATGCCGCTTTGACGCCCGCGGTATCCCCATCATAAATGATTTTGATGTTCGGGGTAAAACGTTTCACCAAGCGAATCTGCTCAGTGGTCAAAGAGGTGCCGCTGGAAGCCACCACGTTTTCAATCCCTGCTTGATGAAGCGAAATAACATCCGTGTAGCCCTCCACTAATATCGTTTCGTCTTCTTTTTGGATGAATTTTTTTGCGTGATATAAGCCGTATAATACCTTATTTTTTACGTAAATGTCCGTCTCAGGCGAATTGATGTACTTAGGCGCGTTGGCGTCCTTTTGCATGATACGACCGGCAAAAGCAATAGGCTTTCCAACCATGCCATGTATCGTAAACATAACCCGATTACGGAAAAAATCCTGTTCGTATTGTTTACTCGTTAATCCCAACTTCCGCAATAAATCAATCGAATACCCCTCAGTAACCAACGTTTTTGTCAACGAATCACGGTTTTCGGGCGAGAAACCTAATCCCCATTTGCGGATAGTATCTTCCCTAAACCCCCTTTCTTTAAAATATTGCAAGCCAATACTTTTCCCTTTATCCGTTTCAAATAATTGGTCTTGATAAAATTTTAAAGCCCGCTCATTGACTAAAAACAGCGAATCATTGAGTAATTTCTCTTCTAAATATTCTTTTGAAACCTCAGTTTCTTCAATGGCTATGTTGTACTTCTTAGCGATATAGCGCAAGGCTTCAGGATAACCAATTTGTTCATGTTTCATCACGAACGTTATGGGGTCTCCACCCTCCCCGCAGCCAAAACATTTGAAAATATTGCGAGCGGGATTCACACTGAACGAAGGTGTTTTTTCATTGTGAAAAGGACACAATCCCGTAAGATTTGAACCACGCCTTTTGAGCGTGACAAAATCACCTACCACATCTTCCACGCGCGCTGCGTCCATTATTTCCTGTATCGTTCTCTGTGTAATCATGAAACAAAGATAAGAACTCGCTTACATGATTTTCTTTAAATACGTTAAAATCTAATAAAAAAACCTGAGCCACAGCAAGTGATCCAGGTTTTTTAACGGTATAAATAGTTAGAAGGCATTAAATTTTAAAAGTCTTTCATCTTAAATCCATCCTCCAACATCTATCCTCAAATTACTTCGTAACTGTGAAGAAGAAAGACTCATCGCCTGCCATTACCTCAGCAACATATATGCCTTTTGGTAATTTAGATAAATCGTAACGCTTGTGCAAGTTAAGAACAACATAGTTTTTCTCATCGAATACTTTACGACCTTCATTGTCATAAAGTGTTACGGTGATATTGCTGAAATTACCTAAAAGCACGTTCACGTTAAGTTTATCACCATCTTGAGATAAGAGAGGTAAAAACTTCTCTTTTTTCTCAGTAGCCAAAACAATGACTTTGTTGTCCACAATTTTGAACGGCTGTACAGTTCTCAAAGTTTGTTTGGCAATAATTATATTGTAATTACCATCCTCTAATTTTGAAACGTTGTACTTTTTCGCAAAATTTTGTGAACCTTTTACTTTCTCAGAAACAAGCTCGTTGCCATTAGCATCTTCTATGCGGATTGAGATTTCGTCATTTTTAACATCGCCTAAATTGACGCTGATAACTTTGGAATCTGACGTGACTTTTACAGTGGTTTCACCTAAATAAGTGAAGTTCTCATTGTCATTCTCACTAATTTCAGCAGCAATATTTACTACTGATTTGAATTCCATCTTTTGAAAATTGCTGGCGTTTAAGCTGCTTGTGAATAATGTGGCAACACTTGCCAAAATAAAAAACAATCGGGTTTTCATGATTCTAAAATTTAATATTGTTAAACAATCAGGTGTGTTATATTAATTTTTAAACTAACGTAGTTTGAAAAATTATATTTTATTTAGTGGTCATTATTTTCACGTTTATTTCTATAATGACAACACAAAGATAACAAATCGAAACAAAATTTGGTTCACGTTATCTAATAAAAAAAATGAAAATGGGTTTGTATGCACTTTTTAGCTCAATTTTAACCCTTTTTATAAGCTGAAATATGCCTTATATTTGAAATTATATTCGGCTCGGCTCTAAGAGCGTAATGAAGATGTTTCGTGAATGTGCACATACTCCAACCTTCCCATTTTTGAAAAAAAAAGTGAAAAAAAAGAAATAAAAAAACCTGATCCATAAAGAATGAATCAGGTTCATATTAACTTCATCTAAAATCAAATTTCCTAAACTATTTTTTAATAGTGTAATAAAAAGTCTCATCGCCAGCCTTAACTTCCGCTACATACACGCCCGCAGCCAGTTGAGATAAGTCATAACGCTTGTGCAAATCCACAACAACGTAGTTCTTTTCATTAAACACTTTGCGACCTTCATTATCGTACAAAGTCACAGTGATATTGCTGTAATTGCCTAAAAGCACATTGACATCCAATTTATCACCTTTCATATTCAATACCGGAATGAACTTTTCCTTTTTCTCAATCTCAGAAATAGTCACTTTATTATTGCTGATTACGAAAGGTTGAGTGGTTCTCACTGTTTTTTTCGCAATAATCATATTATAGCTACCATCTTCTAATTTCGATACATTGTATTTTTTCGCAAATCTTTGAGCACCTTTCACTTTTTCGGTAAGAAGTTCATTTCCTTTTGAATCCTCAATGCGGATAGTGATTTCGTCATTTTTAACGTCGCCTAAGTTGACGTTGATAACTTTCGTTTCAGCAGTAATTTTAACGGTGGTTTCTCCTAAGTAAGTCACGTTATCTTTTTCGCCTTCGTTAAAATCAGCAACAAAATGTGTAACTGGTTTGAATTCGGTTTTTTGGAAGCTACTCGCGTTTGCGTTAGTAGAAAATAAAGTGGCAGCACTTGCCAAGACAATAAACAATTGGGTTTTCATAATTTTTAAACTTTAATATTGGTTAAACAATCAGGTGTATTCTAATTTTTATTAAAACGATAATTTTGAAATAATATTTTATATAGTGTTATTTTATTTTACTTTAATTTTTATTTAAGCGTTTAAAATATAACAAATCGGAATAAAATTTGGTTCACGGTGCAAATAAAAAAGTTTTAAATGAATTAAAGGTTATCTAAAAGTTAAGTTTGTGTAATGCTTTCGGTTTCTTAAAAAAATATAGTCGGGTGATAAAGTTGTCTAATTTGTTTAAATTCTTCTTTTCGTAATTATGACCCAAAGTTGGGGGTAAAAGTTACATAAGTAAAATTGAGTTCGACCAAGTCTAGCATAATTAGGATGAATCGTCAATTATGGCGACTAAAGTGTATTTTTCAAATGTCAATGTTCTAACTTTATATAAATCATTGATAAACAATTATTTATGAAAAGTAAATCCGCATTTTATTTTGATATTCTATCAATGAACTGATACCTAATAGACCTCTAAATTTGATTTTAAGTTGCATACCCCCCCCTTTACTTCGACCAATACCAGATTTTAAGCAACCAAATAGCTGTTTTATTCGACGAAAAGTTTCGTAGTTGTTTTTATAAAAAAAGAAAAACTCTTTTAATGTCAGTCATCAAAAGAGTTTTCTTTTTTTTATATTTAAAACCATACATAAAAGCTATATTAGGTATTTTGAACCACTAATTCATCGGATTACACGAATTACACTAATTTACGTGTTGACAATTTTAACTAATTTTACGAATAAATTGCCCTCAAGGGCAATTTTAGTGTCATTCGCTTTAATTTTGTCAACATCTAAATTAGTGTAATTCGTGTAATCCGATGAATTCGTGGTTTAATAACTTTTATGTATGGTTTCAAATTTTTATAAAGCACCCCCTCAGTATTAAGAGCCTTTTTTACCTTAAAATTGAAAATATATAAAAGCACTCGCCGAAAACGTTCCAAAAAATGCCGCCAATAACATCAAGGTAGCAAAGCTAATAATTCTGAAAAAGGGGCTATCAATTGCCAAGTCTTGCAAATTTTTAATATTATTATGAATGATTTCAGCTGTTAAAAGAATCAATATCAAAATAAAGCCTTTTATCACCACAAATTTATCCGTTACTGTCCCCCATGAAAAGCCTTCCAAACTCGCAATTTTTGTAATCACTTGCCATGCCGTCGTAAAATCGGGCGCGCGAAAGAAAATCCATGCAAAGCAGGTAAAAAAGTAAACGATACTGATATCAATCCCATTTTGCAACCATTTAGGCATCCGAATGACATTTTCTATTTTACCGAAGGTAGGCCCCATCATGCGTTGAAGTATCAAATATAAGCCATGCAAAAATCCCCAAAAGATAAAAGTCCAATTTGCTCCGTGCCACAAACCGCCAATGACCATTGTGAGCATATTATTGCGGTAGGTTTTCCATTTTCCACCCCGATTGCCCCCCAAAGAAATATACAAATAATCTCTTAACCAAGAGGACAGTGAAATATGCCAGCGCGTCCAAAATTCAGAAAAGTTCTTTGAAAAATAGGGTGTACGGAAGTTCCACGGGAAATCAAAACCGAGCATTTGAGCCAATCCACAAGCAATATTGGAGTAGCCCGAGAAATCGCAATATATTTGAATGGAATATAAAATAACGCCAATCAAGCAACTCAAGGAACTGAAATTGCCCGGAAAAGCGAATATTTGGTCAACAAAAGGCGCTAATGAGTCTGCAATAGCCACTTTTTTAAAGAAACCCCACAGTATTTGAGCCAATCCTTCAATGAAACGCTGCCAAGTAAATTTTCTATCGCCTCCTTGAAATTGGGGTAAAAACTGCTTCGCCCGTACAATTGGACCTGCTACCAGTTGAGGAAAAAAAGAAACAAATGTGGCATATAAGAAATAATCCCTTTCAGCTTTAATTTCTTTTCGATATACATCAATCGTATAACTCATGGATTGAAAAGTATAAAAAGATATGCCAATTGGTAAAATAATATGAAGAGATTGCCAATCATTTTTGAGTCCCAAAGCCGTCAAACCTTGAATGAGGGAATTGGTAAAAAAGCCAAAATATTTAAAAAAGCCTAAAAATCCCAAATTGGCGAACACCGAAAGGATTACAAGATGCTTTTTCTGCTTATCAATGCTCGATTTATCCACAAATAATATGGTAGATAGCCATAAAACCGCTGAAAATATCGGTATCAAATAAAATAACCTATCATCAGTCCACGAAGTATGCGTAAATAGTTTAAATAAAACAATGCTCACTGAACTGACACCCGTAATAAATGCCAAAAACTTTTTCAAATAGCTCGTTTCGCCGTCTTCTATACCAACTCCCAATAGAAAATCAAGTGTGGTTGTAAATGCAACCAAACCTAAAAAATGCCAATCCCACCAACCATAAAATAAATAACTCGCTAACAGGCACAGCCACATACGCGAGCGACCCCTCAGTATCCAATAGGTCGGAAAGAAAATAAGTATAAAAATTAAAAAGACAATACTATTAAAAACCATAATTCTTCTTTTAAATACTAACTATGCAGTCGCTTACGCTCCGTTTAGCCACTGATTTTACTGATATTGACTGATTTTACACTGATTTCTATTTTTTGCAGTAGCTTAATCAAATAGTCGCTTGCGCTCCGTTTAGCCACTGATTATACTGATATTGATTGATTTTACACTGATTTCTATTTTTTATCATTTGTAAAAATGCGTCGTAAAAATTGAGGTTGAAAGCCGAAATTAAGGATATATCCTACTTCGATTTTAGTTGCTTTCAGATAGTTCATTATTTGTGCTTCAAATTCAGGGGTAATATTTGTAGATACTTTCAATTCAAGTAAAAGACAGTCGTCCACTATTATATCAGCATAATAATCGCCAACTATTTGATTTTCATAAAAGACTTTAATTGGTTTTTGTTGAACTGCATTAAAGCCTGCCTTTGTCAACTCTATCGCTAAGGCATTTTCATATACTTTTTCCGAAAAACCAAATCCTAAAGTATTGTAGACTTTATAAAAACACCCAATAACCTTTTGGGATGATTCTTTAAGTAGGGGAGTACTCATTTGTATAAGTTTGATTAAAATATAAATTGACGACAAAGTTTAGTTTTTATATGTAAAATCAGTGTGAAATCAGTCAATATCAGTAAAATCAGTGGCTAAACGGAGCGTAAGCGACTTTGTAACTAAGTAATTTCAATTGTAAATTATTCCAAACACTATTTAATATACGGCATCAAAACGTCTTTAAAAAGTAAATAACCTTCACCATTTAAATGAATACCATCCAATGTCAATTCTGTTTTTAGAGACCCCTCAGTATTTTTAAGTTTTGAATGCACATCAACATATGTGAGTTGAAATTTTTTAGCCAAAGCTTGAATACTGGTATTTAATGCGTTAATATCTTCATTTTTCATGCCGTTTCGCCTCAAATCGTTGTGGATGGGCAGGATGCTTTCTAAATAAAGTACCGTCTGGGGGGATTTGTTACGGATTCGAGAGACGGTGGACTCGTAATTTTGCATGATTATATTAGGGGGGAGATAAAGCAAATCATTCACACCTATTAATAAAAATATCTTTTGCGGTTTCATCACAATGATATCGTCCAGTCGATTCAAAATATCGGTAGTGCCATCAGCGATGACGCCTCTATTCAAAATATTCGGGTTTTCTAACAATTCAGACCATTCGCACTCCGCTGTAATGCTATTGCCAAGCATCACAATTTGCCCTTCTTTTATCGGTAAAGTTTTCAAATGGCTCGTTTTACTCTTTTTTAATGAGACAATACCTTGACCTCTGTTTTTTAAAAGGTAAAATAAATACCGCGGGCTTCCTATTTTAATCACAGCAAATAGAATGCAACCGACGAAAAAGAGGTTTATCAGTAATGAGGAGTAAAGTAGTTTTTTCATTTTGAGTTTGTTTCACAGAGAAGCCACAGAATATATTAGAGCACACTCTATTTCCTACTTGTTTTTCAAAATCTCATCAATCGAAACCGCTACTTTATGCTCAGAATGTTTAAAATTTTTATTAGGATTGAACATTTTAAATAAACCCATAAATTGCCTTAACACGAAAGTTGGAATCGCGCGCACTGCTGACCAGACCATCGAAGGCACATTGGATAGGTATAAACAAAAGAAAATATTCCCAATAAAAATTGAAATAGCCAAAACAAACGCGGCACTGATGCGCCAATCAATCATCAAACTCAACAAAAACATCAAGCCCGATGTACCTATCAAAATGAATAAAGGCAATGAAGCAGTCACTAAACCAAAAAATAATTTATTCCAATTGAAAGTGAAGAGACCCCTCAGTATAAAGCCCGTAGAATTCGGAATATTTTGAAAATATGAGAACAGCCAACGACTGCGTTGCGTTTCTACTTCATTTGCTGATGTAACTTTTTCATCGTAACACAATGCGTCTTTTGCATATACAATTTGCTCGCCAGCGCGGAGGATGTGATTTTGAAGGATTTTATCCTCCTGCATCATTTTTTTCCACAATTCTTTTCCTTTTGTTATTTCCTCACCATATAAATAGGATTCGTACAACTCTTGCTCAACCGCCATTCCACTGCCCGAAATCACCGTCGAACTACCCAAAAGCGGCGGAACTTGACGCTCCACGTAGTTTTTGTAAAACTCGCCCAACGAATCAGCCGCTGCCATCATGGTATCCAAGTTTTTAGCCGTGCGCTGACCTTGAATGGCTTTGTAACCCAAATTAGCGTATTGATTCACCGTTTCTAAAAAATGAGGATGCGCCAAATTATCAGCATCCCAAATGACGGTATATTCGTGGTCACGAATGGAGCGTTCAGTGGCATAAATGATGGATTTTACCTTCAAATTAAGGGCTGGTTGTGGATTTAAAACCGTCAAACGCTCATCAAATAAATCCCAATTTGACATATCACAATTATCCGCAAGCAGATAAATATGGTGCTTTTTATGGGTTTGAAGTAGTAAAGATTGAATCAGTGACTTTGCGATTTCCGCATTGCGATAAGCCGTGATGATATTGGCGTAATCATGCTCTTTTAGGTCTTGATCCTTTACTTTTTCAGCCGTTTTATCTTTTCTCAAAAGACTCAATAGCACAGTAACGAAAGGAAAAATCAAGAAAAAAAGGAGGATAAATGATACAATGTAAAATGTGTAGTTGAAAAAAATCATGTTCGCTTGTTTTTTGTTTTATTAATCGGATTATACGTTTACTTAATCTATAAATATAAAGTGTTTATTGATTTTATGCTTGAAATTTCAGCTTTAAGCTGCTCCGATACTTTTGCTTTTAAAAGTATTCACAACCTCGCTTTTCGTATTTTTATCGTGCACAACATTCCACCAAATCGCTTTTAAAAATACTTTCAAATGTTCGAACTGGCCCCTCAGTATAAATATCAAACTGTTCTTTGGGATGGTGAAAAATATTAAAAATAAGCTGAAAAAGAACATATTGAATGCACTGAAATTGCGGCGCATAAAATATATTCTATTTCTATTTAAATAATAGGTTTTCAAGGGAGACATCGCGCCAACGGTCACGGATTCTTTGTGATAAACTTTTGCGCGTGGCTCCACCATTATCTCGTAACCTGCTTTTTTAATTCTTGCGCACCAATCCAACTCTTCATAATATAAGAAAAAATCATCAGCCATAAGTCCGACTTTTTCAATGACTTCTCTTTTTACCATCATGGCAGCGCCGTGCGTGTAGGCAGTAAATTGGGGCTGATTAAATTGTCCTTTATTGATTTCTTTTTCACCAATCGTTCGGTTACGAGCCGTAATCGGATGCACTGCTGTAGTACCTGCATATTGTATCAAATCGGGTTTACTTTGAGGATTTTCGTTGTAATAACAGAGTAGGGGAGAAACTGCACCCAAGCTTGGATAATGCTCGAAAAGATTTAATAATTTTTCGATGCACCCCTCAGTAATTTCGGCATCGTTGTTCACAAAAAACAGATATTCTCCTTGCGCTTCTTTTACAGCTAAATTATTACCACCTGCAAATCCCAGATTTTTTTCGGAACGGATAAACTTGACTTCTGGATAGTTTTTATTTAAGAAAAGCTGTGGATTATCGTTAGAGGCATTGTCAACGACGAATGTTTCTATATTTTTGTACTTCAACTGGCGGATGGAGTTGAGTAATTCAATGGTTAAATCTAAACCGTTAAAATTGACGGTAATGATGGATATGAGTGGTTGTTTTCTCAACGTACTTGTTTGTTTTCTCTTTAAATCTTACGCAAAATTAAGCTGTTTACTCTTATTAAACAATAACTTAGAGGGGGTATATTTCAATCAATTAGAATGTTATTTATATGGGATTAATTTTATTATATTGTTATGGAGTTTTAAAAACAAAACAGGCAAGCCAAAAAAGGGCTTGCCTGTTACCATAAAAAACAACATTAAAACTTTATCTTAAATGTTTAGGCGTGAAACAAAAAATAATATACCCAAATTGGTTATTATATTTTCTTTAATCAAGGCAAATTTTTCGAGAAATAATGGATTATTTAAGAAGAATTTAATCCCGAGTACTCGGGAAGTAAAGGAAATAGAATGACTAAGTTGGGTATATTATTTTTTGTTTCACGCCTTACACATTCTCTTTTTGTATTATGGCAAAAGGGGTTTTAAGTAATAATTTTAAATCAAACCAAAATGAATTATTTTTTGCATAATCCACATCAAGCCCAATCCGCTCTTCTGCTGACATATCATCTTGACCTCTCTTGGATACTTGCCATAAGCCGGTGATACCAGCTGGGGCAATAAAACGATAAGCCCAATCTTCTTTAGTTAATTTTTCTGCTTCATAAAGTGGCAATGGCCTATTGCCTACAATTGACATATCGCCCTTAAGTACATTGAATAATTGAGGTAATTCATCAATACTTGTTTTACGGATGAAACGACCCACTCTCGTAATGCGTGGATCATTTTTTACTTTTAAAAATGCAGCATCTTTTTCGGCGTATTGATTGAGGTGTTGTATTTCGTTCAGTTTTTGGTCGGCATCCGCGTACATGGAGCGGAACTTTAAAAAATTGAAAATTTTATAACCTGTTCCGCTGCGCTCTGAGCGATATATTACGGGTCCTTTGGATTCTAAACTAATTAGGGCTGCTGTCAAAAGGAGGATAGGACTCGCCATGCAGATACACGTGGTGGCAATAGAAACGTCCAAAAATCTTTTGAAAGGTGACATACGCACTTTCAGCGTATCGGTCTCATTTACATTCAAATCAAGCATTTCTGCTTTGTATTTCCTTAAAAACTCAATTCTTTCACAGATTTCACGATTGACAATGGGATGGACATAACAATCGTCAATACCATTCCTCAAGGCATTTGGGCTGATTGATTCACCTGTTTTGGCAACGGCAATGATAGGAATATTAGATGTCAGAATGTTTTTTCTAAAAGCCTGTACGTAAGCAAAATTGTTTTTTGAGAGCGTTTCATAATCACATATAATGGCATACGGTATTTCAGATGTTTCAGCAGCTGATAACAGTTTGAGCAATTTGTGATGTGCATTGGCGCCTCTAAATTCTTCAATTCGGTAGTGTGCAAGTGGTGCGATGAACTCTGAAATACTACTCGATACATTCAACAATAAAAGCTGCTTCGATTTACGAAGTGCAAGCGTTGGTAGAGCTTGAGTCATAGTAAGTTTGTTTGTTTGTGTAAGTTCTAGTTTTAATATAATAATATGTTTCTGTCTGATTATAATTTATTAGCTCATTGGCAGAAAACTGGGTTTCTGCAGTGCTTGATGTATTTTTTCCTTGAGTTTTACGGGATTGAAAGGCTTGGAAATGAAATCTATAATGCCCAAATCAAAAGATTCTGTTATTTCGCGCTCATTATCATTGGCTGAAACCAGAAGAACCGGAATTAACTTGAACATACCGCTTGAGCGAAGTTGTTTTAGGAAATCAAGTCCATTGAGGCGAGGCATTTGCATATCCAGAATAATTAAATCTGGAATGTTTCCTGCTGCTAACCATGCCATACCATCTATGCCATCTCTTTTAGTGACAACATTGTAATTGTCTTTTAGGGTCAAACCTAAAAGTAGGCGTACAGCATCATGGTCATCAATAATTAGAATTTTTGTTTGTTGCTTGTTCATTGTAATTTGTTTGTAAATTGTGTTTTTTGAAAAATATAAGTTGAGTCAACTTTTTGGGTTGACACAATTATGAAATCAAGTAAAACACAGCCAATACATTTCAAAAGAAACTTATGCCATAGGGGAGCAAAATAGGCTATGAAATGAATGACACGTTAACATGGAATATCAGTTTGTTATAAGTTCGGTTTCATGTAATCATGAATAGTTTAATCTTTTGTTTCTTATAGTATGTATAAAATCTTATTAAAAAGTATATTACCTTATTTCGGTGTTGGGAGATTAAAATAGGTAGTTATGTTTGTTCTCAAATTATGTTACAAAGATATGCCCTTTTATGAACTTGTCAAATCTAAAAACCGAAATTGAGTCACATTTTTTAATTTTAATTATTATTTTAGTCAGATATTTTTTAATTTAATCTGTTTTTTACTTGATTTATGACATGCGAGACTTACTTTTAAAAGCTATAACAATATATAATATCTATCTTATTACTTTTAAAAACACTATTTACGCATTATTGGGCTCTCTGATTAAAAAAATCTTTAATTTTAGCTTTTATCGGATATTATAACGCAATAATTATTAAGATGTCACTAATTGTATTTATTTCGCTTAATATTATTTTGAGAAAAAAGCCTTTCAATAAAATTCTTAATAAGCCCTTTTGAGGAATACCAATTTTAAAATATTGTCTTTTTATTATTTTGTGGCATTATTTTCTCATTTTAGAGTAAAACATATTATCAGAAACTAAATTTATTCTTTTCTAATAAGAATATCTAAAAAGAAATCATTCCTATGCATGCTTCCACATTAAAGTTAATCTTTTGGTTACTATTATTCGGTGTTTTCTACAGCTATTTTGGATATGGAATTTTATTACTTTTTATTATAAAAATCAAAAGATTCTTTTCCAAAACAACCTATCCTATTCATAATAATTCGGATGGAACATATCTACCAAATGTTACATTTATGGTGGCTGCTTACAACGAAGAGCGTTGGATAGAAGATAAAATTCGTAACTCACTGGCGTTAGAGTATCCTCAGGATAAAATTTCCTTCTTTTTCGTCACGGATGGCTCAACAGATAGCACGCCTAATTTGATAAAAAATTATCAGAAAAATGTGCCCAATACTGAGGGGTATCACATTGAGCTTTTTCATGAGCCTGAAAGAAAAGGGAAAATCGCAGCTGTGGAGCGCGTCATGCCTTTTGTGAAAACTCCAATCGTGATTTTCACGGATGCCAATACGGATTTAAATCCGCAGGCTGTGCTCAATATTGTTCGTCATTACTCCAACCCCTCAGTAGGAGCGGTGGCTGGCGAAAAAAGGGTACAGATGAGCGGCGAGGCAAGCGGTGCAGGTGAGGGATTCTACTGGAAATATGAATCTTTATTAAAAAAATGGGATTCGGAACTATATAGTGTGGTAGGAGCAGCGGGGGAATTATTTTCACTCCGCACTGAGCTTTATGCGCCAGTCGAAAAAGATACCTTGATTGAAGATTTTGTGATGACTTTGCGCATCGCTCAAAAAGGCTATAAAGTTGTTTACGAGCCCGAGGCTTATGCCGTAGAAGGGCATTCCGCTGACGTAAAAGAGGAATTGAAACGTAAAATCCGCATTTCCGCGGGTGGTCTTCAAGCCATATGGCGTTTAAGAAGCCTTTTAAATCCTTTTAAATATGGAGTTTTGACCTTTCAATATGTTTCTCACAGGGTGTTAAGATGGACGTTGGCACCTTTGGCACTCCCCATAATTTTTTATCTTAACTTGAAAATTGCTGACGGAGATAGTTTATATACCCTCATTTTATGGTGTCAAATAGCTTTTTATCTAATGTCGTTTATGGGATGGCTTTTTGAGCAATATAAAGTTAAAGTTAAGCTGTTTTATATTCCATATTATTTCTGTATGATGAATTACTCAGTTTACAGAGGCCTAATAAGGCTTATTTCAGGTAGTCAGTCGGTTATTTGGGAAAAAGCTAAAAGAGCGTAGTCGCGCCTAAATAAGTATTTTTTACATAGGAATGGTCGAAAAAAAGACATATACTGAATTGTTCAGTATATGTCTTTTTTAATTGTAGATTAATGCTTAGACATCGATTTTGAATAGCTCCGAAAGTTTACCATTCATACAATAAAACCCGCCATTCATACATTGGCTGTTGGAATCTAAAATGATGGTTGTATTTTTGTTTTACAATAGAAAATTAACAACGTTCAAATCATTTTGGATAACTATTTCGCTAAATTATAATCCACAATTAAACCCTTCTTAATAGACTCTTAAAACTACCTGGTCTTCAAAACTTTTAATTTTTTACTAACACAAATGTTAACTCCATCAAGATATTTTTGCCCTACAGATAGATCTGTTTCTATCCAAAGTGGCAAATAATAATCACATGTTATTAATTCGACGTAGTTCTAATTAACGGGCCTGATAGTTAAAGCTATCAGGTTTTTTTTTAGGCGAAAACTACTATTAACGCGTCAAAACTATAAAATCCTTTATCAAAACCTTGAAAAAACTCAATTTTTCTTGGATACTTTCAGCTTTGACTCTAATATCCAGCAATTGAGTGAGGTGTAGATATAATTCTTCCACTGCATCTTCATGCGAGCCGTTGTGAAATTTTTGAAAACGAATGATGAGATTTTTAATAAAAAGCATATCATCCTCCGATAGCTGTCGCACTTGCGGATACTGAGGGGTGTAGTTTTCGAGGGTATTAATGTTTAAAATATCGTACAATTGAAACCTTCTGTCAGTGCCCATTTTAATAACTGTGGTGCCTGCTGCCATGTCACCTAATCGTTGTCTTTTGTCAGTGGAGCTAATCAGCAGTGCGCCCATGATACCCAGCGTGAAAAAATAGTCTGGAATCAACAAAACGGCGCGTAGGAGTAAATCACTCAAGTTGATAGGTTTGCCGTCCACGCGTACAACTTTTATTTTTTGAACACGTTTACCAAGTGTCTGTCCGTTCAAAAAAGCTTCGCACATGATGCTGTAAAGAATGGTAAACCAAATAGGGAATAAGCCTAATATGATTTGTAAAAAACGAGAATCGTAGGTATCAAAAAACGAAAAGAGAATGCGAAAAGCAATACCTATAAAAATCATGATAAGCGTGTCAATCAGGATAGAAAAGAATCGTTCGCGCAGTCCCGCTAATTCATATTCAATGGTGACGTTTTGAGTTGTACTAATTTCGATGGTTTGCATATACAATTGTTTAAAAATATTCTTAAAAAATATAACTTTACTTCGCAAATAATAAACCGTATTTCAGCAAAGTGAAAATGATAAACGTACCCCCTCAGTTCCGAGAATCGGAATCATGAGTTTTTTAATTAAAAATGGACTAATATTTTAACTTTTCTACATTTGAATGAAAGAAACGCAATTCATACAACAAAATAAAGAGAAATGGACTGAATTTGAGAAAATTCTCGGTGAATCTGTCAAAGATCCAGAAAAACTCCACGATGTTTTCATCCAAACTACCGATGATTTATCTCACGCCCGTACGTTTTATCCCTCTCGTTCGGTCAGGGCATACCTCAATGGGGTAGCGCAAGTCATTTTTTCAGATATTTACAAACAAAAAAAATCACCTTTTAATAAGCTGCGTTATTTTTTTACGGATGAATTGCCGCAAGTGATTTACCAATCTCGGTGGTCTTTCTTTTGGGCTGTCATGTTTTTTATCCTTTCTTTTGCCATTGGATATTTTTCAAGCGCCAAAGACCCTGAATTTTCGAGGACAATATTGGGTGACTCTTATGTCAACATGACCGCTGAAAATATCAAATCGGGCGATCCTATGAAAGTGTACAAAGAATCAGGAAGATTCGATATGACATTTGGCATCATGGTCAATAATATGTGGGTGACTTTGATGTATTTCATTTTAGGCATTTTTGCGGGTATCGGCTCGGTCGCTTTTATGATGTACAATGGCATCATGTTGGGCGCATTTTTGCAATATTTTGCGCAAAATAATCTTTTAAAAGAAGCCAATTTGACCGTTTGGATGCACGGTACTCTTGAAATTTCAGCCATCGTCATTGGTACTGCTGCGGGTATAACGATGGGAAGGGGATTATTGTTTCCGGGAACTTATTCGAGGCTTCAAGCCTTCCAAATGTCGGCTCGGAAAGCCATCAAAATTATGGTGGGTGTGATGGTGATGCTTTTTTTCGCAGCTTTGATTGAAGGTAATTTGACGAGACATACGGAATTGGGTGATACGTTCAGAGGGGTTTTTATTGCTCTAAACTTGGCCATTATCTTATTTTATTTCGGATGGTATCCGTTTTACAAGGCTAAAAAGGGTTTTAAAACGCCTTTAAGAGAAGCACAGTTACCACCCGACAATGACCTTTCGATTGAGTTTTATAAAATCAAAAACTCGGGTGAAATATTCAGCGATACGTTTCTCTTTTTTAAAAGAAATATTAGAATTTATTTGGGAGTAGCCATAGCGGTATCTGTAATATTCGTACTTACAGCTTTTGGCTTGTCGTCCGAGAATCCGAATGGTACTTTTAAGTTAGAATCCAACATTTTTAGTCAGGTAACAGTGATTATTCAGTTTTTTTCAAACCCTAAAATCACGTTTTTACCTTTCATAAATGGATTAGTTTATGCCATTTTAGCATTTATTGTCTATAAAAAACTGCTTTATTCGGAGGCTATTCACGAATCGGTGGATTTATCAAAATACATGGATAAGCGTTTTGATAGGATGGGCTTTTTCAAGATTTGGGTCGTTTCTACTTTGGTTATGTGGTTGGTTGCTTCCTTTGAAGTGTATATGTTTTTGTTTTTCTTTGTGTTATTACCATTCGTAGGCCTGTGGTTTATGCTGATGTATAGAGATGGACTCGGCGTTTTGGAAGGCATAAAGCATACTTGGTGGCTCATGGGTAGCGGGGTAGCTTTGTGTTTTGGGGTACATTTTATTATGTTTATTTTGATGTATTTGTTCTTTTCGGCATTTAACTCAGCCCTCATGTATTTTTATATGATGATAGTCGGTTGGAATTTATCGTTTTTTTCACAGACACAACTGGATCAATTGGTGGTTATTATGACTGCTTTTATTGCTTTTTTCATTATTGCCCTCAATTTTATGCTTTTTTATACGGCATATGGTTTTTTATTTTATTCTCTACTTGAAATTAATGAAGCGAATAGCCTTATTTCAAAAATCAAACAAATAGGGATGAGTAAAAAAATACAGGGGATGGCGAGGGAGTAAGTTGAAAAATCAAGATATTTTAAATATAAAAATTATATATCATTTATGCGCTCGTTTTTATCATTTTTATTGAGTTGTATGCTCATTTTAGCCTTTTATACTGAGGGGGTATCTCAGAATACTGATCAGAGTGTGGTGGTAGACTCGTTGAGTGAACCTAATGTGCTTGATAGTCTTGAAGAAGACGTCGCGGGTATTGATTATAATCAACTTAAAGAAAATGAAGAAAAATATGGTAAAGAAGACATAAAACAAAAGGATTTCGATAAGGAAAGTTGGCAAAAAGCCAAAGCAGGCTTGGATTATACGATTAAAAAAGACCCTAAAGAGCAAGAGAAAATTAGAAAGAATACCACAACTCCATCTCCCAAACTATCGGGGGCTTTGGTGGAATTTTTGAAATGGTTTTTTATTATTGGGGCGATTATTTTAATAGCCTTTTTAATTTTAAAATTTGTGGGTGAAGGAAACATCTTGGGGAAATCAGGCAAAAAAATATATGCCCCCTCAGTAAAAATCGACCTTGAACAGATTGAAGAGAACCTACAAAATGCCGAATTAGACCCTTTTATAAAACAAGCAATTGCGCAAAAACAATTCAGTTTAGCGATTCGATTGTACTATTTAGCAATTGTAAAAGAGTTGAGCTCGTCGAACGCGATTGAATGGAAAAGAGATAAAACCAATATGGCTTATATTCGAGAAATGCGGAAGAATGTATTATTTGAGCCTTTTAAGCACACTACAGCTATATTTGAGCGGGTTTGGTACGGTGATTCATTGCTTCAAGAGAGCGATTTTAATATGATTCAACCCGTTTTTCAAGATTTATTGAATCGAACGAGGACGGCAGTCTAAAATAAAAAAAGCTGATTTCGATTTTAGAAATCAGCTTAAAATGTTGGAAAATTAATTGGTTTTTAACTACAGCGCTAATATTTGAGCCATTTTCATAAGCTCACTGTTAACAGGTTTAGTTTTATTGATGGCATCATCGAACGTAGTATTGGATACTTCGTTGTTTTTAATGCCAATCATGATATTGCTTTTTCCGTCTAAGAGGGCATTTACGGCTTCATACCCCAATCTGCTCGCCAATACTCTATCAAGGCAAGTAGGGGAGCCGCCTCTTTGAAGATGCCCAATAATAGTGATTTTAGTATCTATTTTACCTAATCTTTCAGTCACTTGCTTGGCAATTGATTCCGCACCTCCGTTTTTATTGCCTTCTGCTACCACCACCAAACCGAATTGTTTACCCCGCTTCATAGATTTTTTCAACTGTACAATCAATTCATCAATCGAATAATTGTCTTCGGGTATCAAGACACCGCTTGCCCCGCTGCCAATAGCTGAATGAAGCGCAATAAAACCTGCGTGGCGCCCCATAACTTCAATGAAAAATAGACGGTCATGTGAGTCGGCTGTATCGCGAATTTTGTCGGCAGCTTCCATAGCAGTGTTGATGGCGGTATCAAAGCCAATAGTCAAATCTGTACCGTACAAATCATTGTCAATCGTGCCCGGTATGCCAATAAAAGGTATATCATGCTCTTTTGAAAAAATAGATGCGCCCGTAAAAGTTCCGTTTCCGCCGATGGCGATACAGGCATCAATATCGTTGGCTAACAGAGTTTCGTAAGCTTTTGCCCGACCTTCTGGCGTCATAAATTCCATTGAGCGAGCCGTTTTGAGCATTGTACCACCCCTTTGGATGATATTACCGACGTCGGAGGTTTCAAGACGACGGATTTTACCATC
>JANMYC010000240.1:0-1918 GCA_031381715.1 Saprospiraceae bacterium | reverse complement strand
GCTTACACCAATTTCACCAGTATCTTCGATGACCCGACCAATGACGCGCAATTTATTTGGAGTAAAAATGTGGTTTTAGACAATGAAGTGGTGGTGCGTTACACTGTCCCCGCCGCGACTTCAAGTACGGGCGATGTGAATCCTAAACAGTTGCGTTTGTATCCCAATCCAACAAAAAACGGCTTTTCATTGGATTTAAATCCTCCTTATAATGTGAATGACATCCAATCGGTGTCTGTTTATGACGTGCAAGGTCGTTTGATTCAAAAGGTTGGAGGGTATAAGTCTTTTATCGAAATGCCTAATTATACTGAGGGGGTGTACTTTGTGAAAGTACAATTCTCCAACTCCGAGTTGACTAAAAAGTTGATTGTGCGATACTAGATGGGGACGGCATAAATGCCCGCTAAAGATATATTGAACCACAATAGGGGAATATTAATTATGTTCATCCCTCAATAATCACATATACCGAACAACCATCTCTATTTTAGGAGTACTTGTTTCTTTTACTTCAAATTGAAAAGATTGAAACTTCGGTTTTGAGAAAGCCGTGTGATAATAGTTAGAAAAACCAAATCCTTCCTTCGGAATACCGATGAAATTATAATCCATTTTACCATTACCGTTTTCATCGTCCAAAAGAGAAATGCCGTAAACACCCGGTTCAAGTTGGGTTTTAACTTTTAAAACACCATTTACAATAGATGTTTTAGCGGATTGCACTGATTTAAAGGGTTGTTCCTTTTCAAATGAAGGGTGATCTTTAAAAACACCAATCAATAATTTACCATTCGAGGATTTAATATTTTTGATGGTTAATTCGATATCAATCATGCGCGCTTTTTTAGTATTGGCAATTTTAGTTTCATTATTTCCATTGAAAAGGAAGCTCAAAATAAATACTGTGATAATCAGTTTCATAAATCAAAAATTGAATGATTAAAAAGTGTAATTAAACGAAAAAAGAAACGCTTGAATGTGGTTATTGTTGTCAAAAAGTTTCTTTAAACCCGCTTTAAATACCTTTATTTACTGAGGGGTATCCATTTAAAATAAAAAGACTGAACCATTTTATGAAAAAAATAATACTATTTACCCAATTTACATTGATAACATCCCTGATTTTCAGTCAAAGCATCACTAAATCCATGCTCAAACTGCCCGATACAGGACAAACGGGGGATTTCACGCCCACTTTTGGAGAGGATTCAGATTACAGCATCAATCTACCTTTTTACATTAAAAACAGTAATGGAACCATCACGGATACCATTACCGGCTTGATGTGGCAACAAGCCGATGGTGGTGAAATGACTTACGAAAAAGGAATAATCTATGCCGATACATTGACACTTGGCGCTTTTACGGATTGGCGCTTGCCGACACCCCGTGAATTGTTTAGTATTTTAAACCATCAAAAAAACAATCCTGCTTTAGACGCTGCTTTTACGGTTTCAGCAGCTGAATATTGGTGGTCAAATAGCAAACAAGCTAATGATGCGACCAAAGCATGGGTAACCAATGCGGGTGGTGGAGTGGGCAATCATGCTTTGAGTGAAACAATCAGCGCGGGTGGTACTAAGAAATATCATGTACGCGTGGTTAGAGATATTAAAACCCCCTCGACTGTCACAAGCCAATTTACGAATAATGGCAATGGTACTATCAAAGACAATCTTACAGGCTTGACATGGCAGCAAGCCCCACATCCCGATTCATTGACGTGGGAAAATGCTTTAAATTATGCTGAAAGTTTAACAATCGGCGGTTTCACTGATTGGCGTCTGCCAAACATTAAAGAGTTGCAATCCATCAGCGATGAGAAATTGGTGAACCCCTCAGTATCTACCACCTTTTTTCCTGCTATAGGTGTAAAAAAGTATTGGTCATCAACGACTTTAGCCAATCAACCAAC
>JANMYC010000219.1:0-1915 GCA_031381715.1 Saprospiraceae bacterium | reverse complement strand
CATACCCCGTACAGAATCAAAGCAATTGATTGAGCAATATTTTGCCCAATATAAAGATTTAAAAAAGTACATGGAGCAAGTCGTTGAGGACGCTCGAAAAAATGGTTATGTGACTACACTCATGGGTCGCCGTCGAATACTGAGGGATATTGACAGTCGCAACTCATTGGCTCGAAGCAATGCGGAGCGTATAGCGGTCAATACACCCATACAAGGCACCGCAGCGGATTTGATTAAAATAGCGATGATTAATATTCATAAAATATTGAAAGAGAAGCAGTTAGAAACGAAATTAATTTTACAAGTCCATGATGAATTAGTTTTTGACGTGTTCAAGCCAGAGCTTGAAATCGTTAAGCCTATCATTATGGATTGTATGAGAAACGCTATCCCGAATTTGAAAGTACCCATCGAAGTAGGTTTTGGCGTTGGAGAAAACTGGTTACAAGCACATTAAAAAGCTGTTTTAATAGTAAAAACCAAGGCAAATACTGAGGGGTATCGAATTAGTAAATTTACAAATCAGATAGAATCTAGTTTGTCTATATTTAATTAAAATTTCATCATTCTTAAAAAATACAAAAATGGCAATTAACGAAATTGGAGATGGTATAAAAGATAAAATAGCCTCTTGGCATTTACGCAGAAAATTCTTTTGGCTCCTGACAATTATATTATTAGGGGTTGCCCTTTACTCTGCTTTTATTTTATATTACCCTTATAGCTCGGGTACACGCACAGGTCTTTTACGCAAACTAAGCCACAAAGGCTACGTATTCAAGACCTGGGAAGGCGAACTACAAATGAGTGCAGTTTTCACACCAGCGGATGCCAATAGTACAGTAGCAGGGGGTAACGTTTGGGCATTCTCAGTAAAAGACAATGAAGCCGTAAAAGGGCTTCAAGAAGCAGAAAGAACGGGCAAAAGAGTGACTTTACACTATGTAGAGTATACCAAACAACTCTTTTGGCGCGGTGAAACAAAATATTTTGTGGATGGTGTAACGCTAATTCAAGACTAACGTCTGAAATTTTGTTTTAAATTATACCCGATAAAACGCATTAGATGTTTCATGAACAATCTAACGCGTTTTTTTATTTTGTAGTTGTGCTAAAACCCTATAAAAGGTATTTTCAAGGGTTTAAAACAAATAAATAGTATTTTTTACCTATCCATTTCATGTTTAATACCAAAGACTTATCTTTGCATTGCTTTTTTAAAATAGAACTCATTTTTATATCATTCAGTAAATTACATTCATGCAAACCACAGAAAAAAAACTTCCTTACAAGGTAAAAGATATTAATTTGGCGGCATGGGGTCGCAAAGAAATTAGATTGGCAGAAGCCGAAATGCCGGGTTTGATGTCGCTTCGCGAAGAGTTTGGCGCATCAAAACCGCTCAAAGGTGCCCGCATCGCAGGCTGTTTGCACATGACTATTCAAACAGCGGTTTTAATTGAAACGTTGACTGAATTGGGTGCTGAGGTGTCTTGGTCATCATGCAATATTTTCTCGACTCAAGACCACGCAGCCGCAGCGATTGCAGCAGCGGGTACGCCCGTTTATGCTTGGAAAGGCATGAATGCTGAGGAATTTGATTGGTGCATCGAACAAACTATATTCGCATTTGAAGGTGGAAAACCCTTGAATATGATTCTCGATGACGGTGGTGATTTGACGAATATGGTTTTGGACCACTACCCAGAGCTCGTTGAAGGCATCCGTGGTATTTCTGAAGAAACCACAACGGGTGTTCACCGCTTGTATGAGCGCGTTGCAAAGGGTACGTTGCCGCTTCCAGCTATTAATATCAATGACTCGGTAACGAAGTCAAAATTTGATAATAAATATGGTTGTAAAGAATCATTAGTAGATTCTATACGCCGTGCTACAGACGTTATGCTGGCTGGTA